>CALGPD010000246.1 GCA_937960625.1 uncultured Spirochaetia bacterium
GTTAAAGAAAATAATAAAAAAAGCAAAGCAGTTTAAGGTATATGATAAGATAAAAATAATTATAATAGGATATTCGGATGCAGACGGCCCGTATAATAAAAAACTAAAAGCATCTAAAAATAGAGCATTGGCTGTACGTGACTATCTAGTAAAAAAGGGTTTTAATAAAAGTCTATTTACTGCATATTGGAGAGCTGATAAGGAACTAAAAGACAGGGCTAATCCTAAATCTAAGGTAAACCGCCGTGTGTTAATCTTATTTGAAGGTCTTCCAATTAAAGCCGGGAAAAGCAACACCGGAGATAAAATTGTGGATAAAATAACTAAGATGGGATTCAGGAATATCAGGTATTTTAATAAAAAAACAAATAAGCAATACAAACCGAATAAAAACAACGAGATAAACATAAAAAAGCAGGGCGTTATTAGAGTAACTGGGGAAGTAATAAGTTTTATACCCGGAGATGAGATTTTTGTGCGTGTGAGAAATATTAACGTTCCTGTTAGAGTGAATCCTGACGGTTCATTTGAGGCTGATATAGTGGTTTACAGGGGGATTAACTACGTTACATTTATACAAACCCGGGGCAGGAGAAATATCAGGCGTTCTGATGTTATCAAAGTTGTTTCAAAAATTCCAATTCTAAAATATCAATTTCAATTAAAATGGGACGGATATGGTGATTTGGATTTGTGGGTTGAATTTTCAGAAACTGCTGTGTTTTTTGCAAACAAGCTTTATGTAAATAATGCCGCGAAAAAGAAAATGAAAATCGTTCTGGATGTTGATAACCGTTTTAGCTATGGACCGGAAAATATAAGGGTGTATTCCGCTCCGAAGGGAACCAAACTGCGCGTTCTGGTTGATTATTTTAATAATGTTCCGTGGAAAAATGAGAAATGGTATTATTATGACAGAAATGATAACAACGTAAATTATACTTTATTCGTTTTTGACGGTTACGGAAAATTAATAAAAACCATTAAGGGTGTTTTTAACAAATATTCAGCCGTAATGCCCGCAATCGGCCCGCGTTTACTCGGTGTATTTATCGTTAAATAAATACGTTGCATTCAGCAATAGATTTTAGTAATTATTCATGCAGCTGTGTTTGAACTTCAATTTTATTGTTTTGTTCCCATTTTCCGTTTTTCTTGATAAAGAAATTATATACAGTGCTTATATAAAAATATATTCCTCTTTTATGATCGAATATTTTTTTGCCTTTAATTGATATTTTATACTTATTTTTATCTACTTCAATTTTATTGTTTTCCCCTTGATAATTGATAAATATAGCGTCTTTTTCTTTATATTTTTTATAGCCAGTAAATTTTGCTGTTAGTTTAACATCAAAATAATTCAATTTAATTGGCGCGCTTAATGAAGTATTCCATGTATCTCCTGGTTTCATTTTTTTATCAGGGAAAGCTATTGTTGTTTGAAAATTTCTCATTTGTTCAATTTGAAAAATTGCCTTGCCGTATTTAGTCATTTCCAGTTCCATAGCCTGTACAGGAGGTTTCGTTACTTTGCCGTTAACGTCGAGTTTTGTAAACTCATATACTAATTTTGCTCTTTCTCCATTGTTTATTACTTCAGTAAATTTAGTTAGGAAATCAAAACGGACTCTGGTAGGTTTTTCAAGTTTCGGATTAGTAACAATTGTTGTAACTGATGTTTTGTAAACTTGGCCTTTTTTAAAAATATATTTTAGCTTAATTGCGTCATCACTTCCAGTACTTTTACCGCAAGCTGTAATAAGAAATATTGAAATTATAATAATTAATGCTTTCTTAATCATTTATTAATTCTCCTTTTAATATGAATAGATTTATTATACTTATTAGAATAATTTAAGCAACAATAACAAAAAAAAAATGATTTTTTTTAATAATAACGTGAAATTTGATTTATTTAAATTTTTTATTGAACAGGTTAGCATTATATCATCCGCGAGCGAAAGCGAAGCAATCCCGTTTGGTTTATTGGAAACGAGACTGCTTAGCCACTTATGTTCCCCGCGGTGACTTAAAACTTTGGAAAATTGCGGTATTTTTTTTAAATCAAAATTCAAGTTATTATTTATTCATATTATTTGATGAGTTTAACAAGATTAGATTGAATTATTCATTTCAATTATTTTATGCTTTTTTTCCAGATTATATCCAGTTTCTTTAATAATAACCTTAAATGTACTGCCAATGTTTTTTTCGCTTTCTACATCTACATAGCCTCCCATTAAGCTTGCAATTTCTTTAACGATTGCAAGCCCAAGGCCTGTACTTTTTATTTTATTGACTTTATTAGACTGGATGTATTTGTCAAAAATTCTTTTAATATCTTCATGTCTAATTCCAACTCCTGTATCTGACACAATAATATTTAGATTAGAATCCGTTTTAAATATTTTAACAGTAACTTTGCCTTTTTCAGTATATTTGAAAGCATTTGAAACGAGGTTGTATATTATTTGTTCAACTTTCAATTTATCAGAAAAAAAGAAAGTATCTTCTATAGAGGTAATTAATTCAACTCCTTCGTTACGGTAAGGCACGGCTGCATCTTTGATCGTTTTTTCCAGATCCGGCAAGAATATATTAGAAGGCAGGATGTCCATATTACCGCTTTCAATTTTTGAAATATCGAGTAAATCATTAATTAGCTGAAGCAGTTTTTGTCCGCTGTTTAGTATTCTATCCGAGATATCTTTTTGCTCTTCATTTATTTCCCCTAGCATTTTTTTTGACAGTGCCCGCGAAAAGTTAATGATAGCATTAAGAGGTGTTCTTAAATCATGGCTGATATTTGCTAGAAATTGGCTCTTGAGCCTGTTTGCTTCTTCTGCTTCATACCTGCTTATTCTAAGTTTTTTCTCGAATTTTTTATTTTCAGTAATATCACGGATTTGAATAATAAAAATTTTATCGCTGTCGTTTTCAGCCAGACTAAGAGGAGTTATTATGATGTCAAAATCTTTTACGTTATTTTGATTATCACTTTTATTATTACTATTGACAAGGTTTATAATATCAATTTTAGTTTCAAATTTTATAGTTTGGCCGCTTTTTAATTCTTGAACATAATTTTTGGGAATAATTTTTAGATTAAAAATATTTTTATTGTATAAACTATGCATAACATCAGTTCCTAAATAGTTTAAAGCAGCTTTATTTGCCTGCATTAAATATCCGTCAAAATTGTATATAAGCAATCCGATAAAAGATTTTTCAAATATTGTTCTAAATTTTTCTTCTGATTCCAATAGTTTTTCTTGTGCTTTCCGGGAAGTTGTGATATCCAAGCTGTATACTATTATATTAACAATTTGCCGCTGATTATTAAAAACCGGGTAGCAATGGATTTCTTCTATTTTATTATTTTTTTCCCTAAACGTTTTAACCGGTTCTTTATTTTTCAAGATATTTTTCATTGGACATAAATATCCATACTCATCACAAGGTTTTTTATAATTGAAAACACTATTAAAACATTTATTCCCCGGCTTGATTTTTCTTTCATATGCCGAGGAATTTGATAAAACTATTTCGTAATCATCCGGATTTATAACAAAAAAAGGATAAGTAATTGATTCCAATATGCTATAAATAAACCGGTTTTGTTTTTTTAAAGCATTATTTATTAATATTAAATCCGTGGTTTTTTGAAAAACTATATCTTCGAGTTCTTTTTGGCTTAAATATAATTTATTTTTTTCTTTTTTTATTTTATCAATATTAATCAATATTCCTTGTATAAATAAAGGCTTATGATTTTCATCTCTGATTAGTTCAAATTCATCTCTAAACCATATTTCCAGGCCTTTTTTATCTTTTATTCTATAATCAATAGACTTGGAGATTTCATCATTAATACATAGTTTAACTTTTGATAAATAATATGTCTTATCTTCAGGAGAGATTAATGAAAGCCAACCGGTTGATTTTTTAAGTATGGTATCTTTTTTGTACCCTAATGTTTCTTCAAAAACCGGGTTTACATAAATAATTGGAAATCCGGGTTTTTTATAATCAATTTTATAAAATATTATATTACTTTGATTTTGCAGTTTTTTAATATTATCTGTGCATAGTATTTTTTGCGGAGTATTTATTTCAATAATTTTTGCAGTCAAATAAAGAAACAATAGGGTCGCAAAACTCATAAAAATATAATGTAAATTTATATTTAATAGGTGATGAATAAAAGCAGTAAACATGATATATAGCAAAACAAAACATATAATGAAAATTTTTAATTTCTGCATTGATAACCTAAATTTAGTATTTACTTAATTAAACAACGCATTATTTATAGTTTTCTTAGAAAAACTACAAAGAGTTAAAATAATTTAAATTAATGAATTTGCTTATATTCATATTCAATGGGGTCAGAAACACCGGCTAATTCAAAGGCCTCAAGCCTTTCAACGCAAGCTCCGCATTTTCCACATGCCTTTTCTTTTCCTTTGTAACAAGTCCATGTTTTCGAATAATCAACAGGTGTTTTCAAGTTAAGCCCGGTTTTTAATATTTCACCCTTGGACAAATGTAGAAAAGGAGTAATTATTTCTACAGGATGGTAGTTAGCAATTTTAGCCGCAATCTTCATTTGATTAACAAATTCCGGCCTGCAATCCGGATATATTTCATGGTCACCGCTATGAGCAGCGTATAAAACCGCTCCAGCGTTAATATTTACAGCGTATCCAATGGCTAAACTTAAAAATATCATATTTCTGTTAGGAACAACAGTACTTTTCATATTTTCATTTTGGTAATGCCCTTCAGGAATACTTATTTGATTTGATGTTAAAGATGAAGAACTAATAAGCTGGTTAATATTTGAAATATCAATAATTTTATGTTCAGCAATATTTTGTCCGATTTCAAGGGTTTTTAGATATTCTACAGTTTGTTTTGCTGATAATATTTCTTTATTGTGTTTCTGGGCATAATTTAAAGTTAGAATATATACTTTGTTTTGCTCATGCAACAGTTTATATAAAAGCGTAGTACTATCCATACCGCCTGAATATATTATCACTACTTTTTTTTCCAATTTTTTCCTCTTCTATACATTATTCAGTATTATTAATATATAATAATATAATATATTAAATCCGTGAGTTTTTTTAATAAATGGTTTTTAATTTTAAATATTGTATTTGTATATTTACTTATCGGGGAAAATAATGTCAATAAAATCCACTTATAAAAAAGACAATTTTTTAATTATTGAGCTTGAAGGTAGAATTGATATTCAAGTTGCAGATAATGTTGGTGATACCATATCTGAATTGATAGATAAAGGAGAAACCAATTTGATTTTCGATTTAAAAAATCTTAAGTTCATGGACTCTTCCGGCTTGAGAATTTTTATTGGAATAAAACGTCATCTGGATACGGTGAGCGGAATTTTAAAATTAGCAAATTTAAAAAAGAATATTTTTGAAATTTTTGAAATAGTTGAGCTTGACAAAATGTTTAATATATACAAAGACATCAAAAAAGCATTAGCTTCTAATTAAATGTTTAATATTTAAATAATGAGGTGATTGTATCTGTAATAAGTTCAACGATTTAAATCTTAATGATTTAATAAGTAATTTTCCTTTACCTGTTTATTTAAAAAATAAGAATAACGAATATATTTTCGCAAATAATTACTTTCTGAAACTCATTAATAAATCTTTGGAAGAAGTTTTATCTAAGAAAGATGAAGATATTTTTGAGCATGAATTTGCCAAGAGAAACTCTTTAGAAGATTTATCCGTTATTATGTCCGGAGAAAGTAAAAAAGATATTGTACAGGAATTATATTCTCCGGAGGGGAAAAAATGGTATATTGCGGAGAAAGAACCTCATATAGATGAGAACAATGATATAATTGGAGTCATCGTAATATATATTGAAATTTATAATCCGGACAATACAGATAATAAATTAATCAGCCGGTTTGATCATGCGTTAACAATTCTTGATGAAAAAATGCAGTCTGCTGAGAAATATAAAAATGAAATTATAGCGAATATGTCTCATGAGATAAAAACTCCTCTATCGATTATTATTGGATTTTCAGAACTGTTAAATATGGAAGATATTACAGACGAACAAAAAGAATACGTTGATTATATTTTTAACTCCAGCCATCAGCTCAATAACTTAATTAATGATATTATTCAAATATCAAGCATTAAATCAGGTGATATAGAAATTAAATATGATGATTTTTGTTTGAGTGATTTAGTTCGGGAGATTTTCATGTATTATCGAACTGAAATTGCGATGAAAAATATTAGTTATGAACTTAATTTTAATAATGTTGAAGTAATTAATTCAGACGGAAATAAGATTAAACAGGTTCTGGTTAACCTTATCGATAACGCTATAAAATTTTCTCATGAAGGTACAATAGTATTTGATATTAAAAAGAAATCAAAGTTTATTGAAATATCAATAACGGATTCAGGAATAGGCATAGATAAACAATATCACGAAAAGATTTTCAATGATTTCTTTACTATTGAAAACGGTTTATTAAAAAAATATCCGGGCACTGGTTTAGGGCTGTTTGTTGCACGGGCATTTATTAATTATCTTGGCGGGAAAATTTCTGTTCAAAGCACTCCAAATAAAGGAAGTAAATTTACTTTCACATTGCCTATACAGAAATAATTTTGATTGACATTATCTTGATTCTAATTAAACTGTCTCATGGATAAATTATGAGCAGTGTTAAAAAGTATAATCAAGAGTTTTTCTTCAAAATCTACGGAGATGATCCTGGTACTTCTAAATTTTTAAAACGCGTTGTAGTTACTTTCATCGCCACAGTTGTATTTAGTTTATTTTTTCTAATACCACCGTCCCGTAACCGTAGTTTTATAATATTTCTGATTATTGCCGCAGGAATTATAATCTTGTTTATTTTTTTCAGAATTGTTTTAAAAGGTTACTTTGCAAGATATCAAGTTATAATTGACGGAAGAACAGTGCGGTCTTTTGATAAGCATCTGAACATTGAAATGTTTTCTATAGAGTTTATTCCTGAGAATTTATTCGTTGCAAATACAATTTCAAAATACGGCCATCTATACAGAATGCAGCGGGCTTTAATTTATTCAGAGCATGAGTTGAAAAATGTTGAGGAAACCATACCTGCCACTGATTTAATAGTATTATGCGCCGGGCCGGAGTATGAAATCAATAAGGTGAAAAACAGTTTAATAATGCTGCATAATGAAAGAAAAATTTAAATAAATAATTTTTTAGTTTAAAATCGTATAATATGCAATACAATTGATAACGGTTCAATACGATAGTTATGGAGGCTTAATGAAATTTTTATTATCAATAACGTTTTTATTATTTATTTCTGTAAATTTATTTGCCGGACAGTCTAATACAAGGCCTAAACTCGCTGTTACGAAATTTAAGGCAGTAGATATTCAGGAATCTGTTGCAATAAAAGTTAGAGAAACAATTACTGATTATATTGTTAGCGCGGGAAAATACATTGTGGTTGAGCGTTCACATCTTGATTCAGTTATGAAAGAGATAAAATTATCTCAGTCTGATTTATATGATAGAAATAGCGCAGTTAAGTTAGGAAGGCTTATTGCTGCCAGAGGGGTAGTTGTGGGAATGGTTTCTAAGATAGGGGAAAATCTCGTTATTCAGGCA
>CALGPD010000247.1 GCA_937960625.1 uncultured Spirochaetia bacterium
AAATCTAAGTCACTTGTTGTTGAAAATATCATTAAAACCATGGAAGATGCAGATTTCGAGTATGTTGGAATGCGGCGCTTAAAGTGGCATAAAAAAAACCATGATTTATATTTCGGATTAATAAATAATAAATTTTATGCTCATGGTACTATTTTTCAATATCTGCCTGACGGAAAAAGATACCCGGTTTATCCGCATAGATATAAAGTAAAAAGTTATACTTTTCCCCAAAATAAAAAATAATTTTTCATAAAAAATCCATGAAATTTTAACAATACCGTTTTTAGTATTTTATTAATGTTACATTTTTTTGTTTACTTAAAACCTCTAATGATTTATAATTTTTATGGATTTTAGATTCATGGAGTAAAAATGAGAATAAAAAAATTGATATTATTAATATTATTATCAGTTTTAGTTTCTTTAAATTTTTGCAAGCGAAATCAACATAAAATTATCAAAGTCGGATTTTTATACCCTTTTAACACAAAAGTCGGGGAGTCCATGAAAAACTCCGCAATTTTAACTGTTGATAAAATTAATAAATCGGGCGGCATAGTAATTTCAAAAAACGGTATTAAAAATACTTATAAAATCAAACTCGTTTTCATAGACGATGGTTATACCGAAGTTGCAAGAGGCAGTTACAATTTTAGAAAAGCAATTGAAAAACATAATCTCAAATACGTTATCGGAGGATTATTATCAAAAGTGATTTTGCCTCTAATGGAGATAATGGCAGAGAAAAAAGTGCTTTGGCTTTGTGTAGGCGGGGCTTCTAACCGGATTATAACAAAAATAGAAAAAAATTATGAAAAATATAAATATTACTTCAGAACAGGAGTTTTAGACACTTTAGTGCAGGGCAAAGCCGTTGCAGAGTTTGCTAAAAAAACTTTTCTTCCCAGAGGAATAAAAAAAATTGTAGCCTTAGGGCTTAATCATTCCTATGGCAAACAAGTGCTAAACCGTATAACGAGTTTATTAAAAATTGCAGGTTTTAAAATAATCTATAAAAGGTTTATTTCATCGGATATTAAGGATTTTTCAACCATTTTAAAAAAAATACAAAATGCCCATGCAATAGCATGTGTATTTCTATCAAAGGAAGCTGAAACCCTTATTACTTTAGCAGGAAAACTTGGTATAAACAAAAGAAAGCCTATCTTCGGAGTAATAGCGCCCTCTTATGCGCCGGATTTTTTTGAAAAGACTAAAAAAGGCGCAGCATGGACATCTTCATACCAGTCAAATGGTGGGCCGGTTGATAAAACCGGCAAAAAGCTAGTTTTCAACTTTATAAAAAAATACGTTAAACGTTTCAAAAAACCACCATTCTGGCTAAGTTACGGGACTTATGATGCATTCAGATTGTTTAAAAAAAGCGTTGAGAATACAAAATCGTTTATTGTAGATGATATAATAAAAACAATAGAAAATGATAATTTTGAATATGAAGGATTGCGTTTGCTTAAATGGAATAAAAAAAATCATGATTTAATTTTCGGGCTAAAGAATGGTAAATTTTATGCGCACGGAACCATATTCCAATATTTCCCGGATGGAAAAAGGTATCCTGTGTATCCTGATAAATATAAAGTTAGAAATTATGCTTTTCCCTTGAATTTAAAATAAATAGTATCAAAATCTTATAAAACAAGGATTTGAGTATCCGAATGAAAAAAAATCTATCACTGAAATACATATTAATGATAACGTTTGTACCTATAATAGTTTTATTCGTTGTCGGGTTATTTATCAATAATTATGTAATGATGAAAAATGATATAAACCGCTTAATAAATAATAAATTGAAAAATATAAGTGAAAGCTTAAGTATGACTCTTAATGCATCTGTAGATAATTCAATAAAGAATTATTTAAGGGGATACGGGGATGCAATACAAAACCTTATTGATACCTACTACAAACTATATAGACAGGGAATCTATGCGACGAGACAACAAACTATAAGAAAAATCATACAAAAAATAACAAAAGAAAAGGCAACAGCTAAAGAATGTATTTTTATCGTAAACATAGCCAATCTCTCAAAAATAAAGTTCATAATAAAACCGGATTATAAAATTAGTAAAAAAGATGTCGCCAATCTTATTTCACAAAGTGTTTCAAATATTAACGGCGGTTATTACGAATTAATTTCAGGCAATAGGAAAAAAGTCATTCATTCGATTTACTATAAATATTCAAATAATTGGAAGTGGATGATATTCATAAGCGCGCTGAAAAAAAACGTTAAGTCTTTAATCAATATTCAAGAATTAAGCAGTCAAATAAACTCTATTAAAATAGGCGGGTCAGGATTTGCAGGAGTAATCAATTATCAAGGTGTAATGTTGATTCATCCTTTTCATCAAGATGAAAACGTCATAAATCAAAAAGATTTAAAAGGGCAATATATTTATAAAAAAATACTAAAAGAAAAAAACGGCGAACTGATTTTCTATTGGGATTATGGCAAAGGGGTTAAAAAAAATATTTTATATTTCCGTGATATTAAACAAATTGGGCACATTGTTTTTATTACAAGCCCGTATGATTTCCATTACAAAACGCTAAATACAACGCGAAATATTGTTGTAATCACCTTATTAATTTTTATTCTTATTATAATTCCCTTAATAAACGGCCTTAGTTCAATAATTGTTAAACCTTTTAGCCTGCTCATTAATACTTTTGATGAAATAACGAGAAATCTTGAATTTAAAAAGGTTTCGCTTGAAGGGAATAAAGAAGTTTCAAAACTATCGAAATATTTCAATTTAATGATAGAAGAAATTGGTGATTATTCATCTAAATTAGAAAAATCAATTAAAAACGAAAAAGATATTAATGAAAAACTGGAAGCCGCAAACGAAGAGCTTCAAGCATCATATGAAGAACTTGAAGCGACTCAGGAAGAGCTTGAACAAGTAAATTATGATTTAGCTAATACGCTGGCGCGCGTAGAAGAAGCAAGCAAAATGAAATCAGAATTTTTGGCCATACTCTCACATGAATTAAGAACACCTTTAACGGGTATGCTCGGGTTTAGTGAAGTTCTACTTAAAAATAAAGATTTAACTGAAAAACAAAACAAATACGTTGAGTTTATCCATCGAGCAGGTAAACGCCTTCTCGCAGTTATTTCTGATTTATTGGAAATCTCATCAATAGAAGCTGGAAAAATTAAAATTGAATATAGAGAATTTGACATCGAAAAAGTAATCGCAGACATTGCTATTTTATTTAATGAAAAAATGAATTCAAAAAATATTAAACTTTTTTATAATTTAAACGGAATAAATAGAATCTATTCTGATCCGGCAAGATTAAGACAAATTTTATTTAATATTGTAGGCAACGCAATTAAATTCACTGAAAAAGGCGATGTAATCATTGAATTAAAAAAATATAATAATAACTATATTTTTGAAATAATTGATAAAGGCATCGGGATTGGCAAAGAGAATTTAAATAAGATATTTGACATGTTTAAGCAAGTTGAAAGCGCTTATAAAAGATATTACGGTGGGGTTGGTTTGGGCCTTGCAATCTGCAAAAAACTCGTTGAGGCACTAAATGGAGAGATTTGGGTGGAAAGTGAACCCGGCAAAGGAAGTAAATTCGGATTTTCACTCCCTATCCCTCAACATGAAAACAAACAAATCGAGAAAGAAGATTCAGAGAATATTACAGCTGAAAAAAGTAAAGCTAAAATTAAAATATTGTTTGCAGAAGATGATTTAATAAATAACGAATTGATTCAGAGCATACTAAAAGTTCAGGATAATATTACTTACAAAGGTTTTTATAACGGTAAAGATTTGTTAGAAGAATATAAAAACAATAATGATTATAATATAATAATTGCAGATATCCACATGCCATATATGGATGGGTTAGAACTGCTTAAAAAAGTAAGAAAAATTAATAAAAATATTCCAATAATTGCATTAACAGCATTTGCAGCTGATGAAGACGAAAAAAAATACATTTCTAAAGGGTTTACAGACTATATTTCAAAACCCATTGAAACTAAGTTCTTTATTGAAAAAATTGAATACTATTCAAAGTGATTATTTTAGAAAATCAACAGCAGATTTTATATCTTCAAATATATTTAATAAATTGGACAGATAATTAAATTTAAACATCTCTAAAATTTTTGTGTTTGGAATAATGGCAAGATTAGCATTTAAGCCAGCTAATGCAAAAGTTGATTTTACAATAATTCCAATCGCTGTACTGTCTAGAAAATTGAGCGCTGACAAATCTAAAATAAGGCTTTGCCGTTTTACTATAAAATCATTTATTTCTTTTTGAACTTTATATGCAGCCAGTGTGTCAAAATTTTCAAGCAGTTTAAGTACAGGTATTTCATCAACAACGAGTTTTTCAATTTTCATGACATTTCCGGCAAGTTTTACTCAGGAATTTTTCTTTTTTGTGAAACATAGCGAATTAATTCATTAATGTTTTTAATTGTAATAGTATTGTGTGATATTAATATTCTATTTTGGTTCACAAATTGAGTGAGAATTTTTTTCGTTATATCTTCTTTTAAACCGCACCAACTTGAAACAGATTGATTATTTGCTTCTAATTCGATAGGCTCAACAAATTCTCTTACCTCATTCGGATTATAGCCTTTCATTTCAGCAAGCAGTATTAAAGTATCGGCGACTTTTGCCTCATCATCCAATAAGGATAAAATCATAAGCTTACGCCTGGCATCATAAATCCGTTTGGAAAAAACTTTTAACAATTTAATTGCCATTGCGGCATTAGATTTTAATAATATTTCAAAATTCTCTTTGTTAAATTCAAGAGCTTTTACTTCCGTTTCCGCAAGTGCGGACGCGCTCCTCGGTGCCTCTTCAATAATTGCCATTTCACCGAAAATATCCCCGGGGCCTAAAATATCAAGATTTTTTTCAGTTTCGCCTACAATCTTGGTTATTATCACTTTACCCGAATGAATAAGATAAAAGCTATTTCCGGGTTCATGTTCGGAAAAAATAATATCTCCGGCTCTATAATTTCTACCGTATTTTTCCAACATATTTATAGCCATAAATATTTCCTTAATATATTATTCAGATCTATCAATTTCTTCTAAAGCTGATTGAGCTTTTAAATTTATTTTATCTTCTGTACCCATACTCATAACCTTATTAAAAAAGCCCTTTGCCTTTTCTGTTTCGCCAATATTTTTATACGATAAACCTATATTAAATACTGCTTCTTTAGCAGCAGAATCATCAGGATATTTCTTTATAAAGTTGGAAAACTTATCAATTGCATTATCATACTCATTCATCTTCAAATAACATTTACCTAATTGGAAAAAACTTTTCCTGTAAAATTCATTATTTGAACCCTTGTCTCCCTTGTTTACTATATCTGAAAGTAAGTTTGCAGCTTCTCTAAATTTATTTTTAGAAAACATGCTTACTGCTTCATAATATGCTTTAGTCGGGTCACTAGTAGTAGCTGAACTTCCTGTCCGGTTTTTTTGTTCGGCAGCAATACGGTTGGGATTGTTTATTCCCATTGTCATACCCTTTTTAGCATTAGCGAATCTAAGCTTAGCCTCATCGGCTAGTTCACCGTCAGGATAATACTCAAGATATTTTGAATAGATATAACCGGCCTGGTCAAACCTTTTATTTTTCATATAAAAATCGCCGATTTTAAAAAGCTCAACATCTCTTTGTTCAATTACATCATGAGTTAAATATTTTCTTACATAAGAATGAACATTTCTTAGTTGATTGGAAAAAACCCTAAGCATTTTCATCAGGATATTCATATTCTTTGCAGCCAACTGTTCAAATTCCTGAACTGATAATATTAAAATTTTGCAATTTGCAGCGGCGGTTGCTGTTTCCTCTCTGGGGAAACTTCCTACAGCGCTTTTAACGCCGAAAAATTGACCAGGATTAATTGTATCTGTTTTTTCAGCAAAATTTTCTTCTATTGAAGTATAACGAAGTATTACTTTTCCTTCTTTTAATATAAATACTTTATCAGATTTTTCTTTTTCAAAATATATTACCGAACCTGCTTTATACGTTCTTGCTATTGGCATTATTGTTCTCCGTTATTCTACCGGTAAAAAGGGCAATACTTTTTCGTAACCAACATTATCCTTAACTCGATTCATAATTTCTTTTAAATCCGGATAATATTCCCCCGATTTCATAATCTTTTTTGCTTTATCTATATTAACTCTTTTATAAGAAATTTTCAAGGTTTTAAATAAACTTTCAAAACTTTCATCACCATATACCGGTTCTCCATTATGGATAATCAACATAATGTCTGAAAGCTTGGCCTGTACTAATGAAGAATAAGGGTCATTACCCGTGTTTTTTATCAACAATAAATCGGCAATTTTTCCTTCCTGAACACTGCCTATATCATGCTGCATTCTAAAAGACTTTGCCGCGTTAACTGTTGCCATTTTAACTATTTCTTTGTCATCCAATTCTTCACCGTACATATCCTTATATAACCGTTTACCAAACCGCATTTCTTCAAGAAGATTTAATCCGCCGGACATAGGAGAGTCTGTTC
>CALGPD010000248.1 GCA_937960625.1 uncultured Spirochaetia bacterium
TAACGAGAATAATCTTAATTTCAGGTATAGCTTCAACAATATTACTCGTTCTAGCAAGCTTTATAGTGCTTAGAATGATGATAGCTAAACCGCTTGGTAAAATGGTAGAAAAATTCACCCTTGGGGCGCAGGGGGATTTTGAAGTAGATATGCAGCAAAGGTCAAACGATGAAATCGGAGTTCTTGCCAAATCATTCAATACATTCATGGATGCTCTCAGATATAAAGCCGGCAAAATTGAAGAAATCGCGGACGGGAACTTAAACCTAAACCTTGAACTGGCATCAGATAGAGACAAACTAGGCATATCATTATCAAAAATGGTTGACAATCTAAATGAAATACTATCTGAAGTAAACACAGCATCAGAACAAGTAACATCGGGAGCTGAACAAATATCTGCAGCGAGCCAGTCTTTATCTCAGGGAGCATCCGAACAGGCAAGCAGTGTTGAAGAAATATCAGCAACCTCAACTGAAATCAATAATCAGGCAAAATTGAACTCAGAAAACTTAGGTGTTGCAAAAAATCTTTCTCAGGAAACTTATAAGCAAACCAATGAAGTTAATGAAAAAATGGATTTCCTATTAAACGCTGTTGATGAAATTAACAAATCATCAGAAGAAATCAAAAAAATCACGAAAGTTATTGACGATATAGCTTTTCAAATCAACCTTCTCGCGTTAAACGCCAATGTAGAAGCAGCGCGAGCGGGGAAATACGGAAAAGGATTTGCTGTTGTTGCAGAAGAAGTTAGAAACCTCGCGATGAAAAGCGCGGCCTCAGTTAAAGAAACGTCTTCTAAGGTAGACAGCGCTATTGAAAACATAGGCCTTGTTAGTACAAACGTAGAGACTCTGTATTCAACGCTTAAAAAGGTTAATGAGAGTTCATCCAAAGTAAACGAACTTATGATGGAAGTTGAGGCCGCAACGAGTGAACAGGCTAAAGCTATTGAACAGATTGACAACGGGTTATCTCAAATTGAAACAGTAACAGAATCCAATTCCGCGAATGCCGAAGAAACCGCGGCTACATCCGAAGAGTTATCAGCACAGGCTAAACAATTAAACAGCTTAATTGACAGGTTCAAACTAAGGCAGAAGAAAGCCCTACCCGTTCCTGAAGATATGTTAAGCCAGTTACCCGATGAGTT
>CALGPD010000249.1 GCA_937960625.1 uncultured Spirochaetia bacterium
ATCTTGCATTGCATTTGCATAGATTTCTCTCGCTCTTCTAAATTTTCGTCGGCGGTTTAACCTTTTTATTCTTTTAATGCTTCTTTTTACTTCATCAATTTGTTCTTTAAAACGAAAAGCTCGTTTTTCTTGCATTAAACGTCTGGCTCTTTTAATTTTTTTTCTAAGTCTACGTACATCTTTTCTTGTTACTACATTTCTTGATCGTAATAGCGCACCTCTCACTCTTTGCGCGAAAATCATTTGTCCGGTATTTTGTACCACAGGCATTACCAAAAACAAGACCAGTACCGCATAAATAACACTCTTAAATTTTGTTTTCATTGAATCCTCCTAATATAACCAATGATTGATATTTCCTAATTAAACACACAATCAGGTAAATTTCACTTAAAAAATAGGAAAAAATAGACAATATATATTTTATTTTTAAGTAAAAATTTTTTAAAAGTACTATGGTAGGTTAATTATCAGAAATAATATCTTTCTGTAATTAATTTTATGTTTTTTAATATAAATAATTGACATAAAAAAAAAGGGGACATATACTGTTGTTATGGAATCAAAAACAAAAACAATCTCATTAATAGGCGGGATATTACTCGCTGTAATTCTTGTATGGATAGGAATACGGTTTTTAGGCTGGGCCATCAGAGCATTAATCTTCGGAGGAGGCGGATTGTTAATCGGATTTATTTTAGGCGCGGTATGGATGTATAGACGTAATAAAGCTAAGTCCGGTGCTGGAAAAAAATCCGCAGGTGGAGTTGATATTTAATGAAAACGTGGTTTATTGCTATTATCGTTATAGTTTTACTTGTTTTTTTATCCGGTTTTTTTTGGCGTCTGCATTGGTGGACATATAAAATAAAATATATCTCTCTTGGCATCGTAATAGGCCTTATTGTGGGATATATTTTTGGAAAGAAAACAAGTTAAGCAAGCCATTTTTCAATATATTTATCCATTTTATTTTTATGTGTAGCAGGCCAGTAGACTTTTTCGCAGCATGAACACTTAACAAAGTTGTTTTGTGTTTGATATACATATTCCGGCACACTATGTTTAATTTCGTTTTTTGATGTGTGTTCCAACGCTCCTCCGCAATTAATACAAATTGAATAGGGTCTGGCTTTATTTTTTAAATCAAAAACATCAATAATTTCAACAATTTCTTCGTCAGGATTTTTTCCGTTCACAATGTAGATAAAGGCAGTGGTTTGTCTTTTTTTAATTCCTGTATCTTTAGTTAACAATATACGGTTTTCTTCTTCGCAAACATCTACAAGATCAGCATCGAGGATATAAGTTTCATAAAATGCATCAAATCCAAGCATTCTTAAACGTTTTGCAAGTTTTCCGCACATACAGTCACAGGCAAATGAAACTTTTTGAGTCATATTATAAATTCCTTATTAAATAACTCCTATTGTTAATAAAAATTCTTACGAACCCTATCTTTTATTTTATTTATATTTTTAACTGCCCTATCTAATGCAATTAGGGCATTAACATCCTTTATGATTAAATCTGCTGTTTTGTTTAATAATTTAATTTGAGTTCCATATTTAATCGATGTATGGATAAACATATCAACACCGGCTTTAAGCGCGTTAATAATTACTTGTTCCTTATTATAGTTCTTCTTTAATGCCCCCATATTTAAATCATCGCTAATAATAATTCCATGGAAATTATATTTATTCCTTAACATGCCAATTATTTTTTTTGAAAAAGTTGAGGGAACGTTATCTAATTCGGGAAATAAAATATGAGCAATCATTATCATATGAACGTGGTTTTCTATGGCGCTTATAAACGGTTTAAGTTTAAGCTCATTTATCTTTGATTTATCCACTGGTAGAGTTTTATGAGAATCCGACTTCACGCTTCCGTGTCCTGGAAAATGTTTGGCACATGTAATTATGCCTGTTTTAATTGCTCCTTTTAAATAACTTTTAACCATTTTTGCGGCAATGGTTTCGTCACTTGAAAATGCCCTGTTTCCTATTACTTTGTTTCTTTTATTTATTAAAACATCAGCTACGGGAGCAAAATTAATATTTATTCCTATATCAAATAATGCCTTATTCGTTTTTTGGGCTAAATTATAAACGTATTCTTCTCCTTTGTTTGCAGCTTCCATAGCAGACGGAAACTGGGGTATCCCTTTTTTAATACGTTTTACCCTGCCTCCCTCCTGGTCAATAGCAATTAAAGGCATTAAAGGGTCACTTTTATTATTATATACTTTTCTTATTTGATTTATTAACTGCTTTAAGGTTTTAACGTCTTTGACATTTGGAGACATAATAATAATTCCGCCGGGTTTATATTTTTCGATAAACCTTTTTGCAATTTTTCCTAATTTTTTCCCGTGGATATTAAAAATAAAAAGAGATGCAAGTTTATTTTTTATTTCCTGTTTGGTTAGTTTATTTGATTTCATTCCAATGCTTTTAAATATTTTTTTTATACGCCCAAACTTATAAGTTATTAGTAAAGCGCATATTATAGCTATTAATATAAACGAAAATATTTTTACGGAATTTTTTTTATTCATAACGTGTTATTTTTTTACCGGGATTTGAGTTTCGGATTTATAAATTGTAAGGAATTGCTGCATATCAGCAAGGGTAAAGACTTTTTCGATATTTTCGCTTACATTATAAACGAAAAAATCTCCTCCTTTAAAAACGGCTTCTTTATGTAAAATAATTAAAGTGTTTATTCCTGATGAATCAATATAGGTGATTTCTGAAAAATCTACTCCGGCGTTATAATTGTTTTTTTCTAAAAGTTCTTTAACTTTGTCTTCTAAAATTGGTGCAGAAAAAACATTTAATTTTCCCGAAGGTTTAATTACAACCCATCCATTAACATCTTTTATATCTAAATCCACAATTCCTCCAAAAAGACAAAAGTCTTTTAATGGACTTTCCTGCTATTTATGTAAATTACACCAAATCACTTTTTCTTGCAAACATTTTTTATATAAAGTTCATTAGTCTATATATTTATTAACAATATTTATTCGTTTTCTTCCAGCCCGTGTTGATAAACTTTACTGTTTTCTTCTAGTTCTTTAATTCCTGCAACAACTTCTTCTATCAGCCAGTCCGGTGTCGATGCTCCGGCCGTAACTCCAATTTTATTAAACTTTTTTATTTCATCAAAAGGTAATTCTTCTTTAGATTCTATGTGAAAGGTTTGGATATTTTTACTTTTAGAAAGTTCAGCAAGACGCTTTGTGTTTGAAGAATGTTTTCCACCGATTACAATCATTGTATCAACTTTTTCACTTAACGCAAGAACTTCTTTTTGCGCTTTATGCGTTGCGTCGCAAATTGTGTCATATACTTTTTCAACATCAAACTTCTCTTTCAATATTTCTAGTAATTGATTAAACTTTTTAACATTTTGCGTGGTTTGTGCAACAACAACGACTTTTCCTAATGATGGCAAGTTTTCGATATCCTCAACCGAATTAACAACATAACCATGGTCGTTTGAAAAACCAAGAACTCCTATGATTTCAGCATGATTTTTATCTCCTATTATTATTATATCATAACCTTCATTCGCTCTGCGGTTAGTAATAATTTGCAGTCGTTTCACTTTTTCACAAGTTGCATCACATATTTCAATACCATGCTCTTTCATTTCAGTATACGTTGAAGGAGGAACTCCGTGGCTTCTAATAAATACTGTAGCGCCTTTTGTGCCTTTAAAATCATTAATAGATTTTACGCCGCGTTCTTCAAGGTGCTGGACAACCTGAGTGTTATGTATTAAAGGGCCATATGTGTATAATTCAGTATTAGGAGAATCTTCAAGTTTTTTTAATACTTTTTCCATCGCGTTTCTAACGCCCATGCAAAATCCTGCATTCTTAGCTACATATATATCCATTCAATAACCTCACTTAAAACAAGTAGTTTAAATTTAACGCAAAAATAATTTTATTTAAACTTTTTTTTAGAATCAAAATAAATAAAAAATGACTAGATAATTTTATGTAATTTATTAATTATTAACTTTATTTTTTGTCATATAACCAGCAATTTACTTTATGCCCTTTTTCGATTTCTATTTCAGGAGGAGTTTTATCACATTTATCCATTTTTTTAGGGCAGCGGGTTTTAAAGACACAACCTTTTGGAGGATTTATAGGGTCAGGAATATCACCGCTTAATATTATTTGTTTTTTCTTATCGTCAGGGTCAGGAACTGGAACAGCAGAAAGTAAAGCTGTTGTATAGGGATGTTTTGCGTTTTTAACAATTTGTTTATTCGTTCCAATTTCCATGATTTTTCCAAGATACATTACAACAATACGGTCACAGAAATAATCAACAACGGATAAATCATGCGCAACGAAAAGATAAGTTAAGGAAAATTCTTTTTTCATTTTTTGCATTAATTTTAATATTTGAACTTGAATGGAAACATCTAACGCGGAAACGGGTTCATCCGCTATAATAAAATCCGGGTTTAATATCAATGCTCTGGCAATTCCAATACGCTGCCTTTGCCCCCCTGAAAATTCATGTGCATATCTGTAATAATAGTCAGGGTCAAGCCCGACTAAAGCCAGCATTTCTTTTACTTTATTCATACGTTCATGCTTGGGATAAATTGAATGAACTTTTAAGCCCTCTTCAATGATTTTACCAATAGACATTCTGGGGTTTAGTGATTCGTATGGGTCTTGAAAAATTATCTGAATATCCCTTCGTAACGCGTTTATCTCTTTTTTATCCATGTCGAGAACGCTTTTACCGGAATATATAACTTTACTTTCGTGTTTGTAATTAAAAACTTCATCTATAAGGCCTAAAATACTTCTTGATAAAGTGGTTTTCCCGGAGCCGGATTCACCAACCAGGCCAACAGATTCACCTTTTTTAATATCAAAACTAACACCGTCAACGGCTTTAACATATTGAGTTGTTTTCTTAAAAAAACCCGTTGTTAGCGGAAAATGAACTTTTACGTTTTGTATGCTTAATAATACGTTGTTTGATGACACTTGAATTATCCGGAATAATTTATTTATGTAAAATATCTTTTAATTTTTTCAGAGTTTCAATATTGGTATCCCATGTTAAATGTTCAACCGATTCATCGAAATTGCACCATTCAACTTTCTGGTGCTCCTTTTCCAACCGTACAAAATCCGGGTCAGTAACTTCTGCAGCGAAAACATATTCGGTAATATAGAAATCTTTATTTTTTAATTTAAATTGAAAAGAATAATCCAAATCTATTATTCTAGCTATTCTATCTTTAGTATATCCGCTTTCTTCATAAACTTCGCGGTAAACCGCGTCAACGATTTTTTCTCCTTCTTCAACACCACCGGTAACCGGCTGCCAGAATCCGCCTCTCTCGTCAGTTCTTTGCATCATTAAATATTTATATTCACCGTCAATTTTACAAAAAATAATAACGTCAACTTGTAGTGGTAATTTCATTTAAGCTCCGGGATAAAAATTGTATATTGTTAATACATTTAACTATAACATACATTATTTTTACTGGAAAACAAAAAAAAATAAAAATAGCTTTGTAAACAGTTTTCATACTTCTTTTGCCTCATTATTATTGAATAATCTTTGGAGTAAAGTATGAAAAAAATTATTTTTTTAATAATCCTTATTTTCAGTACAGCATTGTTTTCAAAAAATGCACATTATATGACAATTTCAAAAACAATATTTTCCAAAAACGGTGATTTAGTTTATTCAGCAAGTTTTGATTCAACGGGTATAATATGGAACGTAAAAACCGGCAAGGCGTTAAAAAGAATGATTGGCCAGCGGGGATTTATGACTTCAATGGCTATTTCAAATAAATTTAACAGAATAATTACTACTGCTCGTGATAAAACCATTGCAGTAAGGTTATTAAACGGCATTTTTTTGAGAAGAATTAGAACTCATTCGGATGCGGTTAACTGTGTTGTAATTAAAGACAGAATTGCAGTTACTTCAAGCGATAACGGAGAAATATTTATATGGAATTTTCCCCGTATGTGGAGAATCCGTGCATTTAAATTTAATGTTCCGGGAATTGATTCATTAAGCATATCCCATGATGGAGTTTATCTTGCTGCGGGTTGTGTAGACGGAAATATCAGGATTATTAATTTAAAAACGAGAAGGCATATTAAAACAATTCAAGCTTATGAAAATTATATTTATTCTGTTTTATTTTCTACTACTAACTTTTTAATTTCTTCTTCAAGTTCAGGCAAAATTACAATATGGAACGTAAAAACGTTTCAAAAAATAAAATCCATAAAACTAAAATCCGGAATATTTTCAATGCTTGAGATTTCAGGCTCTTTACTTGCAGGAACGAAAAAAGGACGAATATATTTATTAAACCCTAAGACTTTGTACATTAAAAAAGTTTATAATATTTCCCGAAAAGAAATTACTGCTATTAGTTATGATAAAAAAAATGGTATAATTGCAGCAGGTGACGGTGCCGGGGCAATACATTTATTAAAATATCCGGGTTTAAAAAAGATTAAGATTTTAGGCAGATAAAAACAATTTTATAAATAATTCCTGTCCTCTTACTATAAAAAGTTTTTTTCATTGCAAATAATTCCAATCTTTGTTATTAAATATTGTAATAGAAACAAGGAATAATTTTTATGAGAAATTTTTTATATTTATTAAGACATATCTTTCTCGTTATATTTGCTTTCATCTTTATACTGCTTTTTCCGTTAGCAAGAACGTATAAAGTAAGCCATTCCAAACTTTTTACCGAAGATTTTTGGGTCTCCGTTGTTGGAAGCGCTGATTTTTCAAAAATAGTTTTAAGCCAAATTCCTGAAAAAGAAAAAGAAGAGATTGAAAAAAGCCCTAAGTTTGAAGAATATCGTAAACAAATAAACGATTATTTTAATGAATATATAATAGAGCGCAAATTCCGCCCTTTTATGAAAAAAATAGTTGATTATTTATTAAAAAAAAGGGAATCACTTCCAAAACCGGTTAGTCTAAGATCCGAGCGCAGTAAATTATATCTTTTTATTAATAAACTTTTTTCAACCAAATTTTCAAAACTACCTTATAAATACAGACAGCAAGCAGAAATAATTCTACAAAGAAAGGTTTTTAAACACTTTCCTAACACTTTAGTTGCGAAGAGAATTATTATCCCAAAAGTACTCAGAAATATAGACCGTGTAAGAGAAAGGCTGGCAGTTTATAATAATTACGCAAAATGGGCTCTTTATGCTCCTATTTTGCTCGTTATCTTAATTGTTTTGCTTGCATTTACACCGAGGAAAATATTAGGCTGGCTGGGCACCTGTTTAATCTCAAGTATTCCATTGTTTCTAGCGTATAATTTGATATTGTTCTATGGCCTTGCCCCTGCTGAGTATTTATATGATCAGCTGCGTATTGTTCCAGATTTGCGCGCGTTTTTCAATGAAACAATAATTACTTTAAAATATCTTAAGTCTACTATGAGGGATATTTTATTAAAACCTATTGCAATCGAAGCAATAATTTATTTAATAATTGGAATTGGTTTCGTTGTATTTGCTTTTATTTTAAAAAAGAAAAAACAGAAAACTGACAAAAATGAAGTAGAGGTTGTGGAATAGTTGGAGCTTTCAGAAAAAAAAACAAAAGCAAGATTTAAAGAAATTTTTAGCTGGTGTATGTTTGATTTTGCCAATTCTTCTTATATAACCGTTGTTATTACTACTCTATATTCCACTTTTTTCGTTTCATATATTGTAATAGGGAAAAAAGGGGATTTCTTCTGGGCTATTGCAACAGCAGCAGGAAATTTATTGACTGTAATAATCGGGCCTGTACTTGGAGCAATATCTGATTTTAAAGCATCGAAAAAACGATATTTAATCATAACATCGATTTTATGTATATTCGCAACAATGTTGTTATATTTCCCAGGCAAGGGTGATATATTTTTTTCCATGCTGCTTGTTTCCGTTTCATATATGGCTTTTGCTTTAACTGAAAATTTTATTTCCTCATTTCTGCCGGAAATTTCTAGTAAAAAAAACATGGGAAAAATTTCCGGGTATGCATGGGCATTGGGATATATCGGCGGAGTGATTTCTCTTATAATTTCGATTTTTATAATTAAAAAATTTGGAAACGTGCAGGGTGTTAAAATATCTATGCTATTTATCGGAGTTTTCTTTTTTCTATCCGCCTTGCCCTCATTTATAAATCTAAAAGAACGCTCAATGAAAAAAGCTCTTCCTAAAGGCAAAAAAATATTAAAGGCAGCTTTTTCAGATTTAATTGAAACGTTTAAAAATGCCCGAAAGAATAAAAACCTGCTCGTTTTTTTACTTTCATTTTTCTTTTTTTCATGCGGGATTGCAATAGTGTTTACATTTTCTGCAATCTATGCAAAACAAGAACTTGGTTTTAAAATGTCAGAGCTAATGCTTCTAATAATCGGTGTGAATCTTCTGGCTAGTGTCGGAGCGTTTATTTTCGGATATATTCAGGATAAAATCGGGGCTAAACTCACTGTCATTATCACATTAATAATTTGGTGCGCAGTTATATTAGGAATAACACTTACAACGGGGAAAACTGCTTTTTTCGCAATAGGTATATTTGTGGGGCTTAGTTTAGGCTCAACTCAAAGTGCATCCCGTGCAATGATTGGGCTTTTAACAAAAGACGGCAGGTTTGGTGAAGATTACGGGTTATGGGGCTTATCAGGAAAATTCGCTGCCATTATAGGTAGTTTATCATTTGGGCTGTTAGTATATTTAACCAACTCAAGACGCTTAGCTGTATTAGCTACCCTTATATTTTTTGTATTAGGATTAATTATTTTATTTTTTGTTAAAATAAATAAAAATTTTGAAACGGAATAAGTTATTCCACAAACAAAGCTAAAGCAGTTTCAATATCTTCTGCAATATTAATTGTTTCAACAAGATTTGCTAATTTGAATACTTTGAATATTTTTTCGTTGACATTACATATAACGAATAAGCCATGTTTTTTTCTTATTTTAAAGCTTGTTTCAATAATAAGCCCAACACCGGAACTATCAATGAAACTTAGTTCGCTCATATCCATTATAAGCTGAAAATTATTCTCTATTATTTCAGCTAATTCTTGTTTGTAAGAAGCTGAGGTTATAAAGGTTATATTTTCATCAGGGGTAATTATCTCTACCCCGTTAGATTTACTTTTAAGAAATCCCATAAATAATGCACCCAAAACATTCAGACATTATATTAAATAATAATTAAAGAACTAAAAAAACATAATTTTTTTTAGATATTAAAAAAAAGTTTTAAAAAAATTGTTATAGAGTATAGTAGTTTAACATTTTAACAGGGAAATAAGGAACTATGCATATTGAAAACACATTAATGATGGAGATATTGGATAAATCAAACATTCAGGCTGACAAATATAATCAAGAGGCTGTAGAATATTACAAAGGGCTTTTGTCAGAAGCTATTTCACAAGGAAAATACCTGCATTTATTTAGTAAGTATTCGCAAAATAACAGAAAAACCGGAGCCGGGCTTGAAATATTTGATGTTGAAAAAAGTTTAAACGCAAAAATTCAGTATTATGTTGAAATTCTAAATATCGAACTTAAAGAAAAAGAATTAGCAGATTAACAATATAATGAAAGGAATATTTATTCATTCAGCGGAAATATGACAGTAAACTCGCTGCCTTTATTAACTTCGCTTTCTAGTTCAATACTGCCTTTCATAATATCAACAAGACGCTTGGTTATTGTTAGCCCTAATCCTGTGCCTCCATATTTTGTAGCATCCTGACCTGTTTTTTGTGTGAAAGCATTAAAAATCAGGTTTTTTTGGTCAAAAGGTATTCCAACGCCTGTGTCAATAACTTTTATTATTAGACTTTTATTCTCAGCCCTTGCAGATATTTTTATTTTGCCTTGATCTGTAAATTTAACAGCGTTTCCAACGAGGTTGATTAAGATTTGTTTAAAACGGATTTCATCCAGAATTATTTCTTTAGGAGTTCCTTCTGAAACAAAAATCTGCAACTCAATTTTTTTTTCAAGAGCCTTCCATGAGAATAGATCTTTAATTTCTGACAATACGGCAAAAAGGTTAAACTTATTTAAAATTATTTCCATTTTTCCCGCTTCAATTTTAGATATATCAAGTATGTCGTTTATTATACTTAAAAGAGCCTGACTGTTTCTGTTTACAATTTCAAGGAATTTTATGTTTTCCTGTTTTTTAATCCGTTTTTGTAATACCCTAGTAAAACCTACAATCGCATTCATGGGGGTACGGATTTCATGGCTGATATTTGCAAGAAATTCTGTTTTTAGTTTGTTGGCATTTTCTGCCTGCTCTTTTGCTTTTTCAAGTTCAACCCTTGTTCGTAAATCGTGAATAACAAATGTGTATCCTATTTCTTCCCCTGCTTTGTCCTTAATAATAGCAACGAGTAGTTTTACCGGTATTTTTATACCTTTTTTTGATATTATATTATGCTCGAATTCGATGTTATCAGATATTTCTTTATTAAGTTTTTTTAGTTTTTCTAAAAATTCTGTATTACAGCAAAGTATTTTTTGAATATTAAAATTAATTAAATCCCTTTGTTTAAATCCGGAAATAATTTCCGTTTGTTTGTTAACCGTAATAATATTTAAATCCATGTCCGCTAATATCATCATATCAATCATTTTAGAAATAATATTGTGTGCGGCTATCTCTGGGGTTATTGACAGAAATTGATATTTTGATATTGCATACCATACCCCAAGTGAATAGAAAATAAAAGCAGTGTGTCCTGTCACTGGAAGGTTTTTGTTTACTATTGGAACTATCATGTTTAATGTAATTGTTACGACAATTGTTATTCCTATTCCAAAAGATATCATTTTTGCCTGCTTTTTTATCCTTTTAGTTTTGGAATTTTTCCCCCAATAATAAATTAATACCATGCTTACGCCTACTGTTCCAAAAACGTATACAAGAAAGAAGAAATACCAGAAACTATCCGTTGCGTGTACTTCGGAAGTTCCGTATGGTGCGTTTAAAATAAATTTTTTCGCTATTACAACTCCGGTTAAAGCTTTATAAAAAAGAATTGTCCCCGGTAAATAAATAATTAAATAGCCCCATATAGTTTTTAAAAGTTTTCTTCTGCCTGTTAGAAATAACGTAAAGTGTAATACAAATGCTTGTATATAGCTCCATCCGAATGAGGTAACTTTATACCAAGCCCATACAGTTGGTTCACTTTTAGCTGTATAAATAAATGTATAGCCAAACGCCCATACTCCAATAGTCGCCAATATCAAGGTAAATAATATTTGCACCTTGGAATGGGGTTTGATTGTTAAAGTATATACACCGAGGAAGACAAGAAATAAGAAATTACCAAAAGATAATAGTGAAAATATGTTCATATTTTTATATTTTCAATCTCCTTTTTAGGGAATGAATATATATTTTTCCTGACAATATTGTTTTTGATCAAACCACTTTTTAAACAAATTATTTAAATGATTTAACTACATAATAATTATACTAAAAAAATAACCCCGGCAAAATAATACCGGGGTGTATTTATTGGGTTTATATTAACTATCGTAGTAATTGCATTACAAGCTGGCTTTTTTGGTTTGCTTGTGCAAGCATAGCCATAGAAGATTGCATAAGAATATTGTTCTTTGAAAATTCCATGCTTTGTTTTGCCATATCCGCATCCCTGATACGTGATTCTGCTGCTTGTAGGTTTTCATAACCTGCTAAGATACCTTTTGTTGCAAATTCTAGCCTGTTTTGATATGCGCCTAAATCTGCTCGTTGTTTTGACACTTTGATTAATGCGCGGTCAATTGTACCTATTGCTGCATTCGCTTTATCCGGAGCTGAAAGTGAAAGAAGTATGTTTGTTCCAACTTGTTTCATGTAAAGCCCTTTAGCAGTCATTGTGCCAATATAAACTCTTTCTCTTTGATCCATGTTTGCTCCAATGTGGAACCACATTGATGCAGCTGATTGTCCGGTTTCTGTAGGGTATGCAAAGCGGCCGGTAAGAATATTTAATCCGTTGAATTGAGCATGACTGGCTGTTCTGTCAATTTCATCAATAAGGGCAGAAACTTCAACTTGAATCTGCATTCTGTCCTCAACAGTATAGATACCATTGGATGCTTGAATAGCCAGTTCTCTAATTCTTTGAAGAATATCCTGCGTATTTTGTAGGTATCCTTCGGCTGTTTGAATAAAAGAAATACCGTCCTCTGCGTTTTTACTTGCTCTCCATAAACCTCTTATTTGAGCTCTCATCTTTTCAGATACAGCAAGACCTGATGCGTCATCGCCTGCGCGGTTAATTCTTAATCCGCTTGAAAGGCGTTCCATGGTTTTGTTAATATCCCATGAATTGAATTTTTGTTGTCGGTGTGTGAAAATTGCACTTAAATTGTGATTGATAATCATAAGGTTATCCTCCGTGATTTTTTATATCAGGCATCCTTGCCTGATCTATGATTATTCAAATTGTTTGGCTTGTTAAATTGCCTTGTTAATCTCTTTAAATAATTTCGCCTTTTTAGCGTTTTCCTTAACATTTTTTTTATTTTTTTTCAGGTTTGTTTAATTAATTGTGTTATTTGGTAATGAGAGAGCAATTATTAATTTAATATTTTAATGTAATTAAAAAAATCATTACTTTAGGCAAAATAATATTGTATATTTATACTAACATTGAATACCGGGGGATTTATGTAGCTATTTTACCGGTGTTTCATTGGCAGCATGTATGAAAGAATTTATTTTCCGGAGTTCTAAATATTATGAAAAAACGGACAATTGAAGAATTCGATGTCAAATCGAAAAAGATATTATTGAGAGTTGATTTTAACGTGCCAATTGATGAATACGGCAATATTTTAGATGATAGAAAAATTCGTTATTCTCTTAAAACAATTGAATATTTAAATGATAACAAAGCCAAACTTATTATTTTATCCCATTTAGGCCGTCCCGGTGGAAAGTATAATAAAAAACTTAGCCTGGAAAACGTATGCGAACGGCTTGGGGAAATAATGCATAAAAATATCTCCCTTGCGCCGTCTTTATACGGTGAAGAAACCGAGGAAATGATTGAAGAAATGCTTCCCGGTGATATTATAATGCTTGAAAATACCCGTTTTGACCCGGGTGAAGAAAAAAATGCCAGTTCTTTATCAAAAAAACTTGCGAGTTATGCTGATGTTTTTGTAAACGATGCATTTTCAGTGTCTCATAGAAATCATGCTTCTATTGTAGGAGTTTCAAAGTTTTTGGATACATATGCAGGATTCAGGTTGCAAAAAGACATTGAAATACTTTCCGGAATATTTGAGCGCATTGAGCGCCCGCTAACCATTGTGTTGGGAGGCACTAAAATCGAACATAAAATTGAACT
This sequence comes from uncultured Spirochaetia bacterium, assembly GCA_937960625.1. Taxonomy (GTDB): domain Bacteria; phylum Spirochaetota; class CALGPD01; order CALGPD01; family CALGPD01; genus CALGPD01. Next base: position 13,452 of record CALGPD010000249.1, read on the forward strand.
AATCAAAAATTTTGTTAATAAGGTGGATAATATTCTTATCGGAGGCGAATTAGGGAATTTTTTACTTCATGCTCAGGGTTATGACCTCGGAGACTATTACGATGATAAGGATAAATTAAAAAAAGTACGCGCTGTTTTAAAAACCATTGAAAACAATTTGGAGAAAATTAAACTTCCGGTTGATGTAGTGGTGTCAGATGAAATAAGCGATACTGCCGAAAGCGCTACAATTCCCATAAGGTTTATGCATTCAAAATTGAAAATTTTAGACATCGGCCCAAATACAATAGAAAGTTTCGGAAAGATAATAAGCGATTCTTCAACTGTTGTTTGGAGCGGGCCAATGAGTAATGTAGAAACGGATAATTTTCTAAATGGAACTAGGCGCATTGCAGATTCAATTAGCGATAAATATGGAAACACGGTTGTAGGTGGGACGGAAACCCTAAATATTTTAGGCAAGATTGATATTAGTGAATCCCGTTTTACTCATTTTAGTGCCGGTGGCGGAGCCATGCTTGAATATTTGCAAAAAGGCACCCTTCCGGGTATCGAGAATATTCCAAAAGTATGGGGTTTATAAAAAAAAATAATATTTATGCTTATTCTTGACAAAAATGTTTTTTTTATGATAAAATATTTCTATGTTTCTTTTAAGGAGATTGGGGTACTATGTTAGATGAAACAACGAAAAAAATGGTAGAAAACTATAATAAAGGCCTTGAACTATACCGCGATAAAAAATTTGAGGAATCAATTTCTTATTTTGAAAAAGCTCTTGAATTGATACCCGATGACGGTCCGTCGGCAATGTATATTGACCGCTGTAAGGAATATATAAAAAATCCACCTCCGGAAAACTGGGATGGAGTTTTTGTAATGAAAACTAAGTAGGCTAGGGAGAATTATGAAAAATTACGATACCCGCATGGTAGAGCCTGTGGATATAAAAACTACTTTCGGCCCTGAAACAGAATTTGAAGGTGATTTGGAGTATGATACATCCTTGAAAATTCTTGGGAAATTTAAGGGCAGTGTAAAAACCGGCGGTTTCCTTGTTATAGGGGAATCAGCAGAAGTTGAAGCGGAAATTATTGCCGGTTCTTTAATAATAGGCGGCACTGTGCGCGGAAATATTGAAGCGCGGGAAAAGTGTGAAGTTCTGTCAACGGGAAAAATTTACGGAAATATAAAAACAAATAAATTAAAAATAGCTGACGGTGTTGTTTTTGAAGGTAACTGTCAGATGTTAAATTAAAAATAGAGGGATTTTCATGTTATGGAAATAACTAAAGAAATAAAAAATGATTGTCTTGTTGTTCGTCCGGACGGGGAGTTTGTTTTTGACGAGGTCGCAAAATTTGAAGCCTTTGTTAAACAAAATATAGGAAAAAATAAAAACGTTGCTATTGATTGTAAAAAATTAACTTTTCTGGATTCTTCTGGTATGGGCAGTATGGTTAAACTGCTTAATATGGTTAAGCAAAAAGCCGGTACCTTGTATCTTTTTAATCTTAATGAGGATGTAAGAAAAATAATTGAGGTTGCTGACCTTATATCCTTTTTTAAAATTATAAAAGAAAGCGAAATAAATTCAATGTTTGTTGAAGACGTTGATGATATAATGCGCCGTTTGTAATATTTTACAATTAATATGCGTTTTACTCCTTCATCTTGATATATTCGTCTCTTTAATTTTTTTACATTCAAGTTAATTTATTATTTTACCTCACTTCTAATTTTTTATGTTAACAAGCATCAAAATAAAATAAAACTTTTTATATTATTTTTTTTGAAAAAATTTATATATGCGCTATAATATTTGCTAAAATCTTTAAAAGGAATAATATGAAAAAATCATTTTTTATATTCACGTTGCTTTTGCTGGTAATTTTTATTGTAAATATAGGCTGTCATATATCTCCTAGTTATAGTGCAAATGTCGATATTTTGAATAAAAATTCAACTGTAATATCTCAAGCCGAACGGCAGAATAATAGTTGCAGTGCTGTTCCAACCGGAGATAATTTACTCTCAACTCCTATTAATACAGATGAAACTAA
>CALGPD010000250.1 GCA_937960625.1 uncultured Spirochaetia bacterium
CTCAACCCTAAACCAAGATATCGATTAACTCGTTGATTGTTGTTCCCTGCCCCGGGGTATCAGGAACGAGGATGTTTGTTAAATCCTGTTCTAGTGGAACGCGGTTATTAAAAACGTATTCAACAAAAGCATCGCGGATGCCTTTTTTGGTTTTTTCATAAAACTCTTCGATTTCCTCAACCGTGATGTAAAACTTGCCCGATACCATATACGTTTTCGCGTATAAGTATAAATCAAGGATTTTATAAATAACGTCTTTATCCGCTTTATTTAAAGCTATGCTTTGAACAATGTCTTGAAGACTCTGGCTGTGAAAATTAAAACCAATGCCGGATTCATCAGGGCAGATTTTATCTTCTCTGGGGTTGTAGAGGAAAAATATTTCGCTCTCCCGGTGCTTGGCTGCTTTTTGGGTTAAAGCATCGAGGTATTTAATTGCTTCAAAAAATTTAAGGTATTCTTTTGCTTTATTGATTTTAGTGAACTTTTCTTTAATAAACGAGAAAGGCATTTTCTTTATTTGAACATCAGCGCTCTCTGTTGAAACCAAAGTTCCTGGCATATCTTTTTCTTTTTCAGTCATCTTCACAACTTTAATCTGGTTTAAAATCGCGTAAGCTAACTTTGAATCCTTATCAACAAAGACACCGTCTTTAGCAGGCATTTCCTCTAGATTACCTTCATAAAGCAAACCCCGGTTGTCAACTTTAATTAAATCATTGGGAGAAACTTTTACCATAGAATGCCTTGAGCTTAAAACTTTTTGCGCGGATATAAATTGTTTGCTGAATATTTCATAGATAAAATGCGTAATTTCATTAAAATATCTTTTCGACCGTTTTAAATACTGTTCTTCATCTGGTTTGGCTGTTGTATTAAACCCGGTAAGAGGGTCAACGTGAGATTCGGGTTCACCGGCTGCCATTGTGTCAAAATCAAACGGTTTGCCGTTTCTAAAATATTCAGAAGAATTTAAATCATAAGAATCAAAAAATACGTTCTTGAAAATATATGCGAGGTCATTATCCATTTTGGTAACAAGTTCATTGTCATCGAGTATTTTATTGGCAAAAATACTTTCAAACACTCTAGTTAGAGCAGAATAGTAAATATTTCTGTCTTTTTTAACAACTTCTTTGCGCCCTTTTGTTAATCCGATATTTTTAGGTAAATCAACCCAGATGTTAATACCTGCTTCAAGCAAGGTGTTTAAAATATCATAATGCATGGATTTTTTTACAAAAGGGTTCTCAATATCACCAATGTATAAACCGTCCTGAGTTAATTTCATGGTACGGAACTTTTTATCTACATTTTTTCTATAACCAATTTTTAAACGGTCTTTACGGGATTTATAATTTATAACAATCGCGGCAGCATAGGGATATTGCTTATCAAGGTTATTTATCTTTTCTCCGTTTACTTTTATATCAACAGCAGTTGATGGAACTAAACCCAGATGTTTTTCAATATTCTTTTTAATTAAATCAGGGTTTGTCTTGCTTTTAACAACATGGGCAACGACTAATGTTCCTTTTTGATCACCGGGATTAACTTCAATATCAGTAAACCAGTTATCCCCTTCCTTATATACTGTGGCTTTTGAAAGTTTATTCTCTTTGCCTGTAATAACTTCTACTTTATAGGATAAATCCATAATCGAATACCAGCCGATACCGTGTTCACCGATTTTATCCGTATCCATGAATTTAGATGAATTATACGGTATTAATAAATCCCTTATCAAACTTTGAGGGTTCATACCCTTACCGTAATCCCTAACATTAATTTGATATTCATCTGGAGTTTCTTCTATATTAAAGTCAACTGTTTTGACCGTTTCTTCTATGGGATAAGAATCTTTCGCGTTCTGTCCAAGTTCACGTAAAGTAATATGACTGTCACCAAACTGATTCACAATGGATTTATTAACAATGCTTTTATATAAATCAGGATTACTTGATTTTTCTTTGGCTTCGGTTATCACGTTAATTATCTGATTTTTTACCGCTAGTTCCTGCATGGCCTTATTCAAATAACCTTCCATTTGTAAAAGAACAAGGTCGGCAAGCATAATTTTAGCTTTCATTTAAACTCCTTACCTATATCTTTTTCTTTTTGGCCTTTTGCGCGTAAAAAATTAATTTTATTATTAAAACCTGAAATTAAATCATCTTTTTGCTTTAAAAATTTACTGCCGATATTCACATATATCAGTTCTCCCATTTTTAAAAACGCGGAAATACCGCCCGTTGTCTGTATTTTAACAAACCGGTAATACGTTTTTTCATTTAAAAATTCAACGTTATAAAACGGGATATTATTTTCTTTAACATACGGCATGCAGTTGGATAAAAAACCCTGCGAACAAGTTTCACTGAACTCATCAATTAAAGACATGGCGCTTCCAAGAACTTCACGCCAGCGCTTTTCTGACAATGGTGTTTTGGGTTGATATAAATAATCAAAAATTTCCTTACCAAAAAAATCTGAAATATTCTTAAAATCTTTTTCTTTAAACGAGGATGTTTTGCTGTCAGCAACGTATGTTCTATGAGGGAAAAGAAGCTGAATAAACTCTCCGGGGGCATGCATCTTTCTTCCAAGCCCCTCTTCGAGACAGGGTATTAACTCTCTCATATTATTAACTTTTTCCAAATCGTTTAAATCCATTTGCTTTAAATAAATTAAGACCAATTCCCAAACATAATTGAGAGCGCTAAATAAATTATCATCTTGTTTAAATTCATCCCTGCCCTCAACAACGTCAATAACAGTGGGAAAATCGATTTTAACTTTACCATAATCGATTTTCTTACTCGTTATAAATACACCCTGAGAAAAGAACTTAACATAATTTTCTTCATCCTTAGTCTCAAAATCAAAAGTTAATCTGATAGCCTGCTCAATTTCTTTGTCTTTGCCTTTAAACGGGAATTTTCGAATAATGGTTTCGCCTTTTTGAGGGAAATTAATAATACGTTTATTTAATCTTATTTTCGCGGCATCAGGATTAAAATATTCAAGATATTTAGTTAGGTATTCAATCAAGCCTTTAGATTTTTTTAAATCCCGGGTAATTATTACATCTGTGCCTTGTTTGCTGGGTTCAACTCGTTCTATTGATACAACGATATCCTTAACGTTTTCGCTCTCACTGTGAAACATAATCCTGAAAGCGTCTTTGCCTGTGCTTATATTAACCTTAACGTAAATTAACCGCGGTTCTTCTAATACAAAACTTAGGTTGGATAAAAAGCCAACACCAAAACGTCCGATGTCTTCTATAGTTGATTTCTTACTGTAAAAAGGAATAATAAAATTTGATAATACCTGCTCAAGTGTCATTGACGAGCCGTTGTCTGAAACGATAAACTCATTAAATTTTGTTAAAACAGTTACAACGTAATCACCCATAACATCGTCTTGTTTTGCGTCAATGGCATTTAAAACGAGTTCTATAAAAGGCCTGTTTGGGTCACCGAATTGTTTTTCAATTTCTTCAGTCAGAATTTTTTCAATATATCCAAACCCTTCAGTGCTGTCAGGGACAATGCCGTCAATGGTTTTTCCCTTAAAAATTTTAGAAACCAGTGTCTCAAAATTTTTCTTATTTAACGCTATAGCAATTAATTCAACGAGTTTTTTTTCGTATTTCCTGTACTTACTTCCGAACATATTTTTACATTAGTATAAACTAAAAAAATTTTCAACGAATTTAATACTATTTTTAAAACAATTTTAAAACTAAGCTATTTCTGAGCTTGAATCTTCAGATTCACCTTGTTCTTCATG
>CALGPD010000251.1 GCA_937960625.1 uncultured Spirochaetia bacterium
ATTATATAAATTAAATCTCATACCTATTAATTTCATTACCGCAACCATTATTATTGCGCCAATGATTAAAGGAATAGATGTTAATACACTTTTTAATAAAGCAACGGGAAATCTGTAAACCGGACGGCTTTTACCGGTAAATGAAAACGTTATTATTAAAAGCGTTATTATTGAAATAAACGCAAGTATTACAGCGAGCCTGCCTTCTTTTCTCACAATGTCAGATACTTCAAGGAATAAAACAGGCATGCCTGTAACGCCTTTTTTTATACGGTTTGTTGCATTACTAAACTTGCGTAAAAACCTTTCTTCCCAGATGTTTTTATAAGGATAAATCCGTATAAGAAAGTTTTTACCCGTTTTATCGATATAATTGTTTTTGATATTGTCAGGAAGATTTTTTACCGTAATAACAGGAAAAACAGGATTAATACTGATTTCAGTCATTGCATTAACGCGTTTAATCATTGCCCGAGAAAACGCTTTTTCAAGTGATTTGAGTTTTTTAATCATTTCCTCGTCTGCGTTTTTTAAGAGTTTTTCTAGCCTGTTAAAAAGGTTCTTTTTCTTTAACATTAAAACTCGTTTTTGCTTTACCAGTTTAAGCCCGCCTAAAGTTTCGGCATAGGATAGTTCAATAATTCTATCTCTAAAATCGTTAAGCTGAAAGATTATTTTTTTCATATTAGCATTTGATATTTTAGCATAATTCATATTTCCTATATATTTACGTATTTCCGAAATAAAGTTCATCCTGTTTTTTTGATTTTCAAAACTTTCATCGCTGGATGAAGGAATATAATCGGTAATAGTGTCCACCCGGCCTACATACGCAAGCTTTTTAAACCTTTTAGAAATCCTGCGTTCTTTTTCAAGGTCACGGAAGGACACCACAGCCGTTGAGGGAGATATGTTCATTGCTTTTACTATTTTATTAGCTACAATAATTCCCGATGTATTCTGAGGCTGCAGGCTAAGTAAATCGTAATTAAAACCCACTTTTTTTCCCGTATAAACTCCAAGTGCTGCAATAATTATCATAACAGGTATTATTACGTATCGAAGTTTAACAGTGTTTTTTCCCAGAGAGCCTAAAATTTTATAATCAATTTTTAACTTTGAAATTTTACGTTCTTTATGTTTAAACCTCCATACAAGCAATGCGGGAAGAAAAACCATCATGTAAATTAAACAAACTATGATACCCACACCGGCATAAAACCCAAGCTGCCTAAAAGCTTTTGCTGAGGGTATCATTAAAGTTAAGAAAGCTAGCGAGGTTGTTAATGCGCCGACGATTATACCCATGCCTGAATCTTTAAACGTTTCTGCGATTGTTTTCTCGATGTCTTTATGTTTATAGTAGTAATCGTTAAAATGAGAAACTATGTGTATTCCAAAGTCAATGCCCAAGCCAACGAGTAAAACGAGAAAAAACGAAGACACAAGGTTTAACTCTCTGGTAACGAATATTCCTATACCGAAAGCCGTTATTATTCCGAGAACCAGGGTTAATAATGTCAACATAGTGCTTGAAAAGTTTTTAAATGAAACGTAAAACAAAATAAGTATTAATACAAGGGCGATAATTGATGGATATCTAAAATCCTGCTCGGTTGATAAAAACTCGTCAGCGAGTAAAGGAAAAGAACCGCCTAATAAGGCTTTTACACCGGGTATTTGTTTTTCATATTGTTTTATTTTTTTTCTTAATAAAACGACCATGTCGGTTACCTGTTTAATCTGGTCGGAATTAATGTTTGGCAATATATAAAGCATTTGAAGTTTCTGATTTGGCGAAAAATAATACTTTTCACCAACGGATATTGCTTCAACCATTTTTTGCGCATATTTTTCAGGTTTGATGGTTTTTGTTTCCATAGACTTAATCATGTTTTCCAAAAATATTTCAAACCCTGTTAAAAACCTTACTGTTTCATATTCTCTATGATGGGTATTAACAGAAGAATAGGAATTAGCAAAAGAACGGTTAATGCCCGTGAAAAACCCTAAGAAGCCCATTTTTTCATACATGTATTTCATTGAACGTAAATCATTTACTTTGGAAAGCAGCAAACCTTTTTTGATTAAAAAATTTCTGTCAATTTTATACTCTATTTTCTTGATGTATTTTTTTAATTCAGGGTCATTTTGGATTTTTTTAACAAAGTATTCGCTGAACTTAATCATTTGCTGTTTTTTGCCTTCAAGCATGATTAACACGTTGTCTGCACTCTTAAATTTATCAGAAATCCTGTTAAACTCTTTTAACGTAGGATTATTTTTTCTAAGCATGTCTTTAAAGTTCGTTTTAATTACCGTGAATTTCATAATGCTTAAAACTGAAAGAACAAGCAGGATTAATCCGCTTATTAAAATTGCTATATATCTTTTATAAATAAAGCCCGCTATTTTTTCAAAAAAACTATTCTTGTTCATATTCATACTCCTGTTCAAGGCTATTGTTTATCATATTAATTATTGTTTCAACAGATGATTTAATATCCACCATTGCCGGGTTAATCATTTTATAAAGCATTAAAGCATCGAGTAAACCTGTTATAATTACCGAAATGTCTTTCAACACAACGCCTTTTTTAAACTTCAAATTAAACTTAGGGTTGGATAGTATTTGAGAAATCATTCCCGTAATACCGGAATAAATATTTTCGATAAGCTCCGGGGGTTTTCCTTGACTCATCCACGTTGACTGCATCAACATATATTCAAGATAAATAACGAAAAAATCTTTATGATTTTCAAATTCCTTAAAGAAAATAGTAAATATTTGTTTAAGGGTTTGAATTGGATGAACATCAGGATTAATTTGCTGCTCAACATCCCCCATCATTGAATTTAAGTAGGAAATAAAACACATATTGAATAATTCGTCTTTACTGGTAAAGTATTCATACACTGTGCCTTTTCCAAGCCCTGCTGTATTAGCAATGTTTTGGATGCTCGTTTTGCTAAAACCGTGTTTAGAAAACTCCTGCATAGCGGCAGCGATAATTTTCTGTTTTGTTTTTTGTTTAGGACTCATACTATCCTCTTATAAACTGACTCCCGGTCAGTTATTGTGTTAAATAATTGACCGACCGGTCGGTCATGTTTATAGTTTAATAAATTTTACGAGGGCTTGTCAAGAGTGTAGAGAAAAAAATTCCCCCTTATTAAAAAAGAGGGCTTATAAATATAAATTTGTTAATTATTTCATAAGTTATTCTTTTACGTTCCATGATTGGCTTGAATAAAATCTACGCGGGCCGGAAATCTTGCCTGAAGCCGTTGTATATTTTACCCGGATAATTCTTCCGGCTTTGATTTTTGCAACGGTTTTACTTTTTGTGAAATATAAAATAACTTTACGCATACGGCCTTTCCATTTGCTGCAATGATAATCATTATGGCCGCCGCCTTTACCAACTCTGGCTATGGTAATATCAACTTTTATTGCAAACTTTTTAGTTCTGTAAGAATAAAACGGTGTGGATAATACTTTGTTTACTTTAAGCGTTAAATTGCAATAAGCATAGTATGATGAATATGATAATGTGGAAAATAAAAGCAACAAGCTTATTATTGCTCCTGATAAAAATATACTTGCTTTTTTCATTTTGCATCTCCCTTGTTTTTAATTATTAACACAAGACAACGAGTATATCATTTATAAAATTATTTTTAAATTAAAAATTTATTTATTATAATTTTTTTCCACTGTTAAGAATAATTAAAATTCATACGCAACTAAATTTGTAATAATTTTTTAACATTTATTTTATTTAAATTTAACTGCATTTTATTAAGTGTTATTTATTTTTTATTTAATATTTTTTGGGGATGATAATAATGGAAAGCACAGAAAGAAGACAAACCTTACGCCATACTTTTTTAGAAAGTGAAGGCAACTTAATCAAAGGAACGATTTTAATTGATGACAAAGAATACCCGATAAGTGTCGTTGATTTAAGTTTAGCCGGAATGAATTGTTATGTTGAAAAAAACACGGCGGAATTACTTAAAAAACAATCAGTTTATAATATTGAATTAAACTTCAAGAATGACGGCAATGTTTTTATAAAAGGCCAGATGATGTGGAGAAAAGAAATCGGGAATAATAACAATAAAGAACTTTCAGTCGGATTTTATAATTTTATTCCAGATGAAAAACATCACGTTAATATGCTCGAATTTTTAAAATCTTTAAATTAATTTTAATAATCAAACATTATCAAAGTTTATATTATTAAGATTTATAATACTTCATGAATTATTAATGATGCGCAAAACAACGCTCGCCTGTAAAATACATGCTTACACCGAGTTGATTACACGTTTTAATTACATCGTAATCCTTAACACTGCCGCCGGGTTGGATAATTGCTTTTATACCCGCTTTGGCGATTAATTCAATAGAATCGCTGAATGGGAAAAAACCGTCACTTGCAATGCTTGCTCCGGATAATGTTTCAGGGCCCTTAAATTTTTTCTGTGATTTTTCAATTGCCTGAGAAACCGCACCTACTCTATCCTGCTCACCGGTTCCTATTGCTAAAGTAACTCCGTCTTTAACAATTACAACGGCATTGCTTCTAACACCGGCACAAACGTACCATGCTAATAAAAGATCATTGAGAATATTTTGTTCCGCCGGGTTAGCAATTTCAATTTCATTTCCGGTTTTATCCGTTGCTTTTGGCAAAATCAAATTATCACCGGTTTTTATGGAACTTAAATAAGGCGCTGCTAAAATCATGCTTCCGTCGGATAATACTTTTATTTCATATTCAAAATTATCACCAATGTATTTAGGCAGTTTAGAAACATCGCCTATTTTTATAACTCTTATTTGTTTATTTCTACCGTATTTTTCGTTGTTTTTTAACGTTTCAATTGCTTCAGGTTCAAAATCAGGCGCTGCAACGTTTTCAACGATACTCTGCATTATTTCAACAGCGGTCTCATTATCAACTTTAGTGTTAAATACAACAGTGCTGCCAAAAGCAGCCTGGGCATCACAGTCTCTTGCCCGAAAATATACGGTTGATAAAGGCTCAGTATCAGTTCTTAAACACGCTACTCCGCTTGGATTAAGGTGTTTCATAACCACACAAGCGGGGTTGGAGAAAAACTTTAATATCTGTGCTGCATGATTAATATCTTCAATGTTTGTTTGTGAAAGCCCTGATTTACCCTGTTTTAATATTTCATACTTACCAAGAATCCCTGAATAATTTTCAGGTTCATAAATTGCAGCGGGTTGATGCGGATTGGTACCGTATCTCAAATCTTCTTTCTTTTTAAATTTTATATTATTAAATTCAAACGTTTCAGGAAACTCCCCAACGTTCCTGTTAAAATACATGTCTTTAATGTTGCTCATAATACGCCTTTTGTAGATGGTATTCCAGATAAGCCGGAATCAGAAACTGCTGTTTTTAACGCTTTTCCTAAAGCTTTAAATATTGCTTCTGCAATGTGATGGTTATTTTCACCGTAAGGTACATTAACGTGTAAATTCAACCCTGCATGCTGGCAAAATGCTCTTAAGAATTCTTTTACCAATTCGGTGTTAAACTCGCCGATTTTTTCGCCTGTGTATATCACGTTGTATACTAAAACACTTCTTCCGCTAATATCAAGCGCAACATTTGCAAGGGTTTCATCCATTGGAATGCTTGCAGAACCATAACGGTTTATACCTTTTTTATCGCCAAGTGCATCGGTTATTGCCTGGCCAAAAACTATTCCCGTGTCTTCTACAGTGTGATGGAAATCAACTTGAATATCACCCTGTACTTTTAAATTAATTTGCATATTCCCGTGCTTTGCAATATGCGATATCATATGGTCAAAAAAAGCAATTCCCGTATCAATTTTAGAATCGCTTTCGGTTTCAAGTATAAGTTCAAGTTTTACGCTAGTTTCTTTGGTCTTTCTTTCTATATTTGCTTTTTTCATAATAATTATTACAAACGTTAATGTGGATAAATTATACTAATAAAAACGTTTGAAGTTAATTCAACGAACTTTTTTTAACAAATTTACCTATGAAAAAATATTTTTTGTATTTATTCAATGGTTTATAAGTCATTTTAATTAAAGTAATATATCCTTTTTTAATGGGGAAATACTTTGCTTTTGGCTGGCGGGTATTTAATAAAGACCGCCATCTCCTCTGATATTTATCTCTAATAACAACGCGGATTCTTAAAAGGTGTTTATTTACTCTAAGTATTGTACGGAAAACTTTCCGTTGCGTTATTAAACCTTTGCCTGTTGAGCCAACGCGTTTTTTATTAATGTATATAATACCATAT
>CALGPD010000252.1 GCA_937960625.1 uncultured Spirochaetia bacterium
CAGAAGGATATGCTCCATTAAGGCAATTTATTATTGATAATTTCTATAAAGACGAAAAACTCACAATCAATAATATCGTTATTACTCACGGTTCTCAACAAGGGCTTGATTTAATATCAAAAGTATTTATTGACCCCGGGAATAAAATCGGGTTATGTGAACCGTGTTATCTGGGAGCGACACAGGTTTTTCACGCTTCAATGGCAAAAATTATTACTGCTCCAAGCGGAAATATAAAATTACCCGATGTTGAAAGATTAAATAAATCTCAACTCAAATTCTTCTACGTTATTCCTGATTTTCATAATCCCACAGGGGAACAAATGGATATTGAAACCCGGGAGAATCTTGTTAATAAACTGAAATGCTTAATAATTGAAGATACTGCTTACAGGCTTTTGGCTTTTGATAATCAAATTACACCGTCATTATTCGATTTAGATAAAAAGAACCGTGTAATTCAACTTGGTTCGTTTTCCAAAATTATCGCGCCGGGATTTAGAATCGGCTGGATTTGCGCTCCAATAGATATAGTATCAAAAATTGTGTCATCCAAACAATATTCGGATTTACATTCCAATACTTTCGGGCAAAGGGTAATCTTTAATTACCTAAACCATGAAGACTGGAAAGCGCAGATAAAGCTTATCAGAAAGCATTACCATGAGAAACGCGTTGCTATGAGCAAAGCAATAGAAAAACATTTTCCTCAAGGTTATAAAATGACTTATCCTGAAGGCGGAATGTTTATCTGGGTAACGTATAAAAACAGTAAAATTGATTTTTATAATGTGCTTGAAAAATCCATCAAACAAAATGTAGCCATAGTACCGGGAAGTGAATTTGCGGTAAACAACAACCTTGATTCAAGCGTACGACTTAATTTCTCCCATCCCTCTTTAGAAAAAATTGAAAAAGGGATAAAAATCCTCGGTGATATTATAAAAGAGATGATGTAGTTCATTGAGTTTTCATTAACTAAATTATTGTATACACTTTTATCGAAAAAAAATATAATTTAAAAATAAATAAATACCCTAATTGAATTTTTTTCTCATTAGTATTATTCTTGATTTTATAAATCAATAATATTGGGAGAATAGAATAAATTAAATGAAAAAATTTATATATATATTAATCTTAATAGTTATGCTATTTTCAATCACTTTTTGTAAGAAAAGAGAAAAGGAAAAAAAAGGCATTTACGTTGTCGCTACAACAGGCCTTATAGGTGATGCTGCTAAGAATATAGGTAAAAATAAAATTCAACTAACTGTTTTATTACATCCGGGAATTGATCCCCATACTTATGAACTAAGGGCAAGTGACATCGCTAAATTTAAAAAAGCTGATGTAATTTTATACAATGGGCTTGATCTTGAAGCAAAAATGAGCAGAGTGCTGAAACAGTTTAAAAATAAAATTGTTGTTCCTGTTGGCGAGGCAATTCCTAAAAACAAACTGCTTGCCTGGGTTGAGGACGGAAAAGTTGACGGCTATGATCCGCATGTCTGGAATAACGCGGAGAATTGGATTTATGCGGTAAAAGCTGCAAGAGATGCTTTAATTAAAAAAGATAAAATCAATGAAAAATTTTACACCGATAACTGTAAAAATTATATTGACCGGATCAAAAAAGCTCATGAATACGTTAAACAAATTATCGCAAAAATTCCTAAAGATAAACGCGTTTTAATTACCGCTCATGATGCTTTTAGTTATTATGGTAAAGCATACGGAATAAAAAAAATATATGCAATTCAAGGTGTTAGTACTGAAACCGAAGCCAGTGCAGCAAACATAAAAAAATTAGCTGAATTAATTGTTAAATATAAAGTCCCCGCAATTTTCATTGAAGATATGATTAACGACAAAGCTATGAAAGCATTACAAAAAGCTGCTGAAGCTGAAGGTTTTACTGTAAAAATTGGAAATGTGCTTTATTCGGATTCTTTAAGTGAAAAAGGAAAAGGCGCTGATACTTATGTTAAATTTTTAAAACACAATGCAGATGCAATATTTCAAGGTTTGACAGGTAAATAAAAGCTTGTTATATTTTGTTCGCCAACTGATAAGAATATAATTCTTTTACAAGGATATTCCCAATGCATGAAATATCATCAAAAATGCCAATTCAAATACATGATTTAACCGTAGCGTATAAAGACAAACCAGTTTTATGGGATATAGATTTAGCAGTGCCTCCTGCGGTAATGATGGCAATTGTAGGCCCAAACGGAGCAGGAAAAACCACATTAATTAAATCAGTATTAGGATTGGTAAAACCCGCATCGGGGAAAGTTTATGTTTTCGGGGAAAACTATAAAAAAAACAGAAGACTAGTTAGTTATGTACCACAAAGAACGAGTGTTGACTGGGATTTTCCAACAACAGTTATTGATGTAGTTATGATGGGACTATACGGAAAACTAGGCTGGATTAAAAGGCCAGGTGAAAAGGAAAAAAAACTGGCAAAACAGGCTCTGGAAAAAGTCGGAATGCTTGAACTTGAAAAACGGCAAATTAGCCAACTATCAGGAGGACAACAGCAACGGGTTTTTCTAGCAAGGGCTTTGGTTCAGGATGCTGAATTATACATTATGGATGAACCATTTCAAGGGGTAGATGCTGCAACAGAAAAAGCAATTGTAGCAATACTTCATGAATTAAAAAACAGGGGAAAAACACTTTTCGTTGTTCACCATGATTTGCAAACTGTTAAAGATTATTTTGATTATCTATGTTTATTAAATGTCCGTTTAACAGCCGCAGGTAAAGTTGATGAGCATTTTACCGATGAAAACCTACGGAAAACTTATGGAGGTCGCTTGGCTTTTTTAAGCGCAAAGTAAAACAGATAGCAAATTATGTCAATACTGGAATTCTTACATAACGTTATTTTCAATTATACTATTAGAAATGTTACTTTAGGAGCATTCGGCTTAGGCGCGTTTGCCGGTATTTTAGGTGTATTTGCTGTACTGCGGAAACAAAGCTTGTTAGGAGATGCAGTTTCCCACTCTACTCTTCCCGGAGTTGCGGTTGCCTTTTTATTAATAGGTTATAAAAATTACGTTATATTTACTATCGGGGCAATAATTGCCGGATTAATTTCAATGGCATTTTTTACGCTAATCATAAATAACACAAGAATTAAATCAGACAGTGCTTTGGGGCTTTCCCTTTCAATATTCTTCGGCATGGGTTTAGTTATAACGGATTTTATTAAAAAATTACCCGGACAAGCAAAAGGAGGCCTTGAATCATATATCCTTGGCCAAGCTGCAACCATAGTTCAAGAAGACGTTATAGGTATTTTCGGATTTGGAATTTTCTCACTTATTATTTTACTCATATTCTGGAAAGAGTTTAAATTATTTTCCTTTGACAAAGATTTTTGTGCCTCAAAGGGTTTTAACAGCAAAATCCTTGAAAGCATGTTAACAACCATAATTGTAATTGCTATTGTAATAGGCCTTTCAAACGTTGGCGTCATTTTAATGGCAGCATTAATCGTTGCGCCTGCAACCGCTGCAAGGCAATGGACAAACCATCTATCTTTAATGGCAATACTAGCCGGATTATTCGGAGGTTTATCTGGAATAATCGGCGCTTATGTTAGTTCAACTTATTCAAAAATACCAACAGGGCCGACAATTGTTGTGGCAATTTCAGTTATTGTTTTTATTTCAATAATATTTGCTCCTAATAGAGGATTACTTTTTAGATGGTTAAAAACTTTTAAAAATAAAAGACGTATCCTTGTTGACACGGTTTTAATTGACTTACTTGAGTATGCCCAAGGGCATGAGAATAAATTCGCACACTCCGCACCGGTATCAGTATTAAAAATTATGACACATGGTGAAGTTGGCGTTAAAAAGTCATTAAAAGCACTTGAAAAAAACGGAATGGTAAAAAAATTACCCAATAACGAATGGAAACTTACAAAAAAAGGATTTATTACAGCGGAAAAACTTGAAGTATTAGGCAATAAAAGAAAAAATTCTCAGAAAACCGGGGAGAAATAATTTGCAAACCTTTCATCTAGAAATAATTGTAATTGCTGTTTTAACAACTGCCGCATGTGTATTACCGGGAGTTTTTTTAGTGTTAAACAGAATGTCATTAATGAGTGAAGGCATAGGCCATGCTAATTTACCCGGTGTTGTTATTGCATTTGCGATTGTTGGCAATATCAGATCTCCTCTTTTAATTATTGGTGCAGCAATAGCAGGCTTATTCATGGTTTATCTGGTAAATTTATTATATAAAACTAAATTAATGAAAGAAGACGCGGCTTTAGGCATCGCATTTCCATTTTTGTTCAGTATTGGTGTAATCTTAATCAGCGCTAAATTTGGAAATGTTCATATTCATGCTAACTCGGTGTTTTTAGGCCAAATAGGCCTTGCTCCTCTTGACCGTTTAGTTATTGGCGGAATGGATATTGGGCCGAAATCATTCTATATAATGGGCGGAGTTTTATTAATAAACAGCGTGTTACTAATAACGTTTTTCAAAGAATTAAAATTAACGAGTTTTGATAAAGCACTTGCCGCGGCAATGGGAATTTCATCGGCTATAATAATGTACAGTTTAATGACCTGTGTTTCAATTACTGCGGTTGCGGCATTTGATTCTGTTGGCGCTGTTTTAGTCGTTGCTTTAATGATTGCCCCCGCAGCATCCGCGTATATGCTTTGTGACCATCTTAATAGTATGGTTTGGATTTCACTTTTGATAGGAACTCTTAGTTCAGCAGCCGGTGCAATAATAGGCTTCCTACTGGATATTTCAATCTCTGCCGCAATGGTATCAACTTTAGGTTTGGTTTTCATTGTTATACTTTTAGCTGCTCCGCATAGAGGATTAATTCCTCATTTTATGCATTCAAAAAAACAAAAATTTATTTTTGCTGAATATTTATACCTCGTACATTTACTGCATCATTCATGTATTGACGATGATACTGATTTTGAATGTAATGTTCACCATTTCGACAACGAGTTGGATTGGGAATATCATTTCACTGAAAAAATAGCCAATAGATTGCTAAAACGCAGTTTGATAAAAATAAACGACCAGATATGTTTTCTAACTGATAAGGGAGAAAAACTGGCAAGACAAGCAATGCAAACAGACCGATTGGGCCTGCTTGCTTATTCGTTGCAGGAAAAAAATAAAACAGAATTAATATAAAACCCAGTAGTCTTCCATGATATGACTGCTGTTTTTACACTCACACCATGAAATAATTTCTTTGATTTCACTTTGCTTAAAATGTTCAAACTTTATTAATAGTTTACTGTCTGCTTTTATATGAGAATACATATAGTTTATAACTTCGCGCGGATTTTTCATATGATGCAGGACATCAATTAAAAAAATGAAATCAAAATCATTTTCAATAATATCAACGTATTTATCAACGAGTAAAGTTTTAACGTTATTAATGCCTGCGGTTTGTATTTCTTCTTTGGCATATTTTATCATACCCGCATTATTATCCGCGGCAACAATAAGTCCGTTATCGCCAATAATCCCGGAAGCAACAACGGAATAATTCCCGATACCGCAGCCGTAGTCTAAAATCTTCATACCCTGCCCTATTCCGGCATCAAGCATTATTTTTTTATACTTTGCAGGGTTTCTTCTGTTCCGCAAAAAAGATACATCGAGTTTATGAATATGCATTTAATTCTCCAACTACCAATATCATATAATAACCGCGCTGCTTTTTCAATTCAAATGTTATTTTCTTAGTAAAACTTAAACCGGATTTTTTTGAGATTTAGGCCAATACATTTTCATAAAATTATAAAAGCCTCAGGTTTTTAAAAATTGCATTTAAATCATTTATCACATTGAGTATAATTATTAAACTGAATATCAAACGGAGAAATGCAATGAACTTCAAAATGGCAAGTACGTTTAAACCCGCGGGTGACCAGCCCAAAGCTATTGAGCAACTCGTTAAAGGAATAAATGAATATAAAAAGCGCCAGACTTTACTCGGTGTTACCGGCTCAGGTAAAACCTTTACCATGGCAAAAGTTATTGAAGCAGTAAACAGGCCCGCATTAATTATTTCGCATAATAAAACTCTGGCTGCTCAGCTTTACCGGGAGTTTAAAGAATTCTTTCCCCAGAACGCTGTTGAGTATTTTGTAAGTTATTACGATTATTATCAACCAGAAGCATACGTTGTTTCTACTGATACATATATTGAAAAAGATTCAAGTATCAATGATGAAATTGACCGACTGCGGTTATCTGCAACGGCTTCACTTATGGATAGACAGGATACTATAA
>CALGPD010000253.1 GCA_937960625.1 uncultured Spirochaetia bacterium
TCATTTTACAAGCAAAAAAAGAGGTTCCGGGCTTGGGCTGTCAATTGTAAAAAACATAATTCAAGAACACAAAGGAATTATATATTTTCAAACCGAACTTAATAAAGGAACTAAATTTATTTTTGAATTACCATACATATGGAGGGAAGATGCAAACCAAGGGTAACGTATTAATAATTGATGATGAAGAAAATATTAGAAAAATGCTGGAAGGTATTCTGCTTGAAGAAGAATATACTCCCTTTACCGCAGGTGAATGGGAAGAAGCTAATAAAGTTCTGCTTAGGGAAAAAGTCGATGTTATACTTTTGGATGTCTGGCTTCCTAAAATAGGCGGTATGGATATTTTAGATATTTTAAAAAAAGATTTCTCCGCAGTAGAAGTTATTATAATTTCAGGGCATGGGAATATTGACATAGCTGTAAAAGCAATTAAAAACGGCGCTTTCGACTTTCTTGAAAAGCCTTTATCAATTGAAAAAATTCTCACAGTTATGGAAAATGCAATTAAGATGAAGCAGCTTAGAGAAGAAAATATTTCTCTAAAAACAACTATTAGTAAAGAATATGAAATCATTGGAAATACAAAACCTATAAAAAATGTCCTGAAAAAAATTTCAGCAGCAGCTGCCTCAAACGCAAGAGTATTGATTACCGGAGATAACGGCAGCGGAAAAGAATTAATTGCAAGGTCTATTCATTTCCAGAGCAAAAGATGTAATAAACCTTTTGTTGAAGTTAACTGTGCGGCAATTCCTGAAAATCTAATTGAAAGTGAATTATTCGGGCATGAAAAAGGCTCTTTTACAGGTGCAGTAGCTCAGAAAAAAGGAAAATTTGAAATAGCGCATAAAGGCACAATTTTTCTCGATGAAGTTGCTGATATGTCTTTATCCACTCAAGCAAAAGTTTTAAGGGTTTTGGAACAGATGAATTTTCATCGAATTGGGGGAACGGATAACATTAACGTAGATGTCAGAGTAATATCCGCCACAAACAAAGACATAGCGCTCATGATACAAGAAGGCACATTCAGGGAAGATTTATTTTACAGATTGAATGTTATACCAATACACAATCCATCCCTAAAAGACAGAAAAGAAGATATCCCTTTGCTGATTGAACACTTTTTAGCAAGGTTTTCACAAGAAACGGGTATGCCTAAGAAAAAAATATCCAAAGATGCAATGAAATATCTTATTGATTTTGATTGGCCGGGAAATATAAGACAATTACGTAATTTTATTGAAAGAATTATCGTGCTTGTTGATAAAGAGCAAATTGAACTTGAACAGGTTAAAAGCAATCTCGGTCAAAATCATATTGGAACAAAAGCTAATGCTGCCCCGCAAAGCAATTATGAAGTTGATGAAGATTTAACATTGAAAGAAGCACGCGAATTATTTGAAAAACAATTTATTGAAAACAAACTTATTGAACAGGATTATAATATTAGTGCAACGGCAAAAATCCTCGGTATTGAAAGAAGTAATTTACATAAAAAAATAAAACAATATGAAATTGAAAAATAAAAACTCCCCTATTCAGGGGAGTTTTTCACCACTTAATATATTTTAAAAAGTTCTCATAATCATTTGATACTGAACACTTGCAGTCAAATTTTTTGCGCCAAAGTGCCCATATGGAACAGTGCCATATGACTTACTTTTGTACATACCTGACAATAAAGAAGTATAACTTGCTCTAGCACCGCAAATCTCATCAACAGTACTATAAATAACGTAAGTACGGGTAGATTTACCTGCCATTTCATTATCAGTAGCATTTAAAGCGCCAATAAAGTATGAACTACTAGGAACCAGCCATGTCATATAATTTGGCGGATATAAGAAACCTGTACTAGATGAACATGTCGGAGTATAAACACTTTGAAAATAATACCATCCATATTGATATCCGCAAGTTGGTAACCCCTGATTTGCACCCGCAATAGCAATAAATGTATCTATTTTACTATACAGATTACCGTCTGCCATTGCTTTTCTCGTTGCTGTGACTCCAAGAGAATGAGCAACTACAGTTACATTTTTACCGGTATAAGCATAAACAGCGTTAATAAAGTTCTTAATAACGTTTGTGAACTCGGATCTATGATCATTGTATGAAGACATTGCAGCACTTTCATAACCATAGTTTACAGCGTAAAGTTCAGAATCATTCCAGCCTTGTTGCCTTAAGTATTCATATGTATAAAACCACCCGTAAGAATCCGAACCTCCACCATGTGCACGGGAAGCGTTACCGTGAATAAATATAACAACTTTTTTAGAAATACTCGGTGCTGTATTTGTTCTATATCCTCCGAAACCACCTTCTGAAAAACTGTATCCATGACTAGATAACCATGAGGCAAAATGAGGGCCAAAAGAACTATACTCAGAGTGGAAAGTTGAATAACTAGGAATTGATGTTGCGGAACCTGCTGCTATCCCCGGAACCCCAACACCAGTAGTGTTTGTAGCACATGCAAACATAAACACCATAGCAATAATAAAAATTACACTAAAAATTTTTTTCATTTGAAATCTCCCTAAATAAATTTTAATTGGTTTATTAATTTAGCTTGGTTTGCTCACATTGATATATACTATATTATAGAATTTTTTCAATTTCTGTGTCAAGAAATAAAAAAAAATCTATAATAATACACTAAAGCCCCCAATATAACACCAAAATATATATGTATACAACAATCATTGCCAAAAGGAATATTCAGCACTAAATAAGTTGATTTACACTCTTGCTAAATAATTTACATAAAAATGGAAAATATTGCGGAAAGATTTTATTATTTTATCAGTCTAATATTGCATAGAATATAAGAATTGAAAATCTTTTTTATTTTTATAATTCCTAGATTAGTTCACGGTGAATTGATATGATTCAAATCTCACAGTTTAAAGAAAGCATTTAACCTGCTTTAATTGCGGAATCAACGTCTTCAAAAATTTCAAAAACTTTTATTAATTCTAATGCTGACATTATCTTATTAACCATTTGACTGGTACGGGTTAATTTTAACTGGCCTTTAATTGCATCGAGTTTACGTTTAACTGCAATTAAAACACGCATCGCGCTTGAGGAAAAATACGTTACACCATCCAAATCAACAATAATTTTTGTATGGCCTTGTTCTATTAAATTATAAAATTCTTTTTCTATTTCTTCTGTTAATGCAATATCGAGCCTTCCTGATAAATATGTTACTGTAAAACCATCTATTTGCTCAATTTTTAAAAAATCTGTCATTTAAACTCCCAATAAAAGACTTATGAATATAACAAAAAAATAATTTATTTTACTGCTTGTTCATAGGTATCGTATATATCGTAATAGTTAATTAAATCCAACGCCCTTAGAATTTTCTTAACAATACTGTTAATCTTAACAATCTTCAATTTTCCGTTCATTTTATCAACCGCATTTTTCAATGCTATTATTACTCTAACTCCGGTTGATGAAAAATAAGTAATATTACTAAAATCTAATATAAAATCTTTTTTTCCATTTTTAATACATCTATTAAACTCTTGCTCCAGTTTTTCTGCAGCAACAATATCAGCTCTACCACTTAAATTAAAAACCTCATAACCATCTTTACTCTGGATATTGTATTCAAACATGTATTAAACCTGTAAAATGAAACATATTCCCTAATAATATATATTTTAGTTAAAAATGGCGTTTATGTAAAGAATATTGATTTTTTTTTAAAATAAAATTCCAAATACCTGAATTTTATGATATTGTTTTTGCATTATGAAAAATAAAAAAATTCTAGACAGATTTTTAGGCTGTACATTCGGCGGAGCAGTCGCTGACGCGTTCACTTTTCCGTACAATGGAATATTCACAAAAGACTTAATTAGCAGTATATCAGTTGACACAAAAAAGTATAAAAAAACTAAAACCGGTGAATGCGGAAACTTTAGTCTTCCGACCATGTCCGTTATCGCTGTTATCAAAGCAATTATTAGTAAAAACAAACCGGATGATATGGGAACACTTGCCGAACTTAAAACAATGTACCTGAATGAAGAACACAGAGGCAAACTCTATGCAACTATTGACGCGATTAAAAACGCAATTGATGATAAAAAATGGGAAGAGATACCTGTCAAAGTAGGTATTGCGGACTGTTCCACCGCATTAAGGAGCGCACCCATCGGATTATGGAACTATGATAATAAACCAAAAGTTATTCATGAATGTTCAGCGGAAATTTCTAAAGTTACTCATAAAGATTATAGAGCAACGAGCGCTGCTATTATGGCCGGTTCAGCTATCTCATATCTAATCAACATAAAAAAGAAATTCAGTTTTGACGACTTTTTAAAAAATATCTACAATACTGTTATGCTAGAAGATAAAGAAACAGCGCTTTTATTAAAAGAACTTCCTAAAATCTATAAAAAGAAAAACCCGGAGATTGCGTTATTAAAACTTTTAAAACTCGGTAATATTTCTTACAGCCCTTATGAATACGGTGGTGGCATATCCCCCTTTTCATTAAGTGTGGTTTTTACCGCATTATACGTTTTTACTAAAAATTTTAATAATTTTGATAAAATGATGACAGACATTGTTCATATAAGCGGAGAAATAAATGCGTTGGCGTGTATCGCGGGTAATTTCTGGGGCGCTTTAAACGGTTATAATGCCCTGCCCGTTGAACTGGTTGACAATTTACTTGATAAAGAAGAACTCTATGCATTAACAGTTAAACTATTCAAATTAAAACACGGTATAAAAGAATAGCAACGGATAAAAACGTGAAACTGATTTTAAAGTATGGCAAAATTTCTCCATTAGGCAAAGCCTTTTTTCTTTACCACAGATTCAGGAGATTCACACGAGATAGAAAAAGCGGGCTTAAACCAAGCATTCGCGGTTTCAAGTCAACCGAAAATTTCTATGCCGAGTTCGCAGCGAACGCAGAGGAATTAAACCGAAATCAAAACGTGAACATCCAATCTTAA
>CALGPD010000254.1 GCA_937960625.1 uncultured Spirochaetia bacterium
GTGCAATTCATGCGGAACAAAAATACGCTTTTGAACATAGAATCATACATCAGCAAACCGGTGAAATAAGGCATATCAAAGTAGTAGGCAAATTTATTTATCATGATGATACTCCGGTAAAATTTTTTGGTTCTGCACAGGATATAACGGAACAAATTAATACTCAGCAAGCGTTGATTGAAAGCGAAAAACGTTACAGACTTTTAGCTGAAAATGCAGGTGATGCGATTCAATATTGGAAAAATGATGTTTTAACCTATGTTTCTCCCTCATTTACAAAAATAACCGGATTTAGCACTGAATCCATTATTGGCACTGATATTAGCAAAAATGTCAAAAATTTTACCAATTATATTCACCCTGATGATAGAAATAGAATTGAGAAGATTGTATTAAATGCCAGAAAAGAACAGATAAAAACCTCAAAATATGAATATAGAAGAAAAACTAAAAGCGGTGATTATATTTGGGTTGAAGATTCCGTAAGAAGAAATTTTGATGAAACCGGAAAAATTAAAAATGCAATTGTACATAAAAGAGATATAACAGAACGAAAGAAATTAGAAAATCTTTTAAAATCAGTTTACTATGCTATTGAACAATCTCAAATATCCATTATAATTACTAATTTATCAGGAAATATTGAATACGTTAATAAAGCTTTTGAAAGAATAACGGGTTATACATCTGATGAAGTGATTGGCAGAAATCCAAAAATATTGAATTCAGGGTTTCATGATAACTATTATTATAAAGATTTATGGGAAACAATTAGTTTGGGTGAAACATGGAAGGGTAAAATTAAAAATAAAAATAAACAGGGGGAATATTTTTGGGAAGAAACGATTATAACTCCAATTAAGAATGAAAAAAACGTAATTGAAAAATACATTGCAATTAAACACGATATAACAAAAAATATTAATCTTGAATTGGAAAAATCCAGTCTTATTAAAAATTTAAATGAATCCAACGTAAAATTAAAGTCGCTTATGAAAATGAAAAATGATTTTTTGGCAATAATAAATCATGATTTGCGTTATCCATTCACAGGAATTCTAGGGTTTTGCGATTTAATATTGAACAATGATATGCCAATAGCCGAGGTAAAAGAATGTGTGTCTTATATTCAGGAAAGCGCAAACGTTCAGCTTTCTTATATAAATGAAATGATGCAGATAATTGTTAAAGAGAAAATTTTCTTTCAGATAAACAAAGAGAAATTTGAACTTGAACCCTATCTTAAAAATCTGATTAAAACTTATGAATTATTAGGAGAAAAAAAGAACGTTAATATTGTATTAGAAACTCCGTATTTTAATATAAAAACAGATAAAGTAAAACTTTCCCAGATTTTAAATAACCTGATATCCAATGCCATAAAATTTACACCTTCAAATAAGAAAATATTCCTTAAAGTTGAGCGAAAGGATAAATCCGTTGTATTTAACATAATGGATCAGGGGATAGGAATACCGGATGAAATAAAACAAAGTATAAGTAATAATATTAAAGTAACAACAACGGGAACAAAAGGTGAAACCGGCACGGGTTATGGTTTAATAATTACTAAAATTTTGATCAAAGCATTAAGCGGTAATCTTGAAATAAAAGATAATGAAAATACAGGCAGCATTTTTTCGTTTGAAATACCAATAGAATAATTTATTAAATTTTAACCTGAGTTGTTTTAAAGTTTTTATTAAGAAATCCAAGAATTTGATTTGTATTAAAGGGTAAGTTTATTGTGCTGTTAAACATATTTTGAAATGAAATTGGAATATCACAGGAGAGCAGGGCAACGACTTTTATATTTGTTTTTCTTTTAATCTGATCAACGAAGATTTTTATTTCGTTATCAATGCTATGGTCAGTTGTGTTTAGAGGGTCAACAATTACCATTTCAAAATTTCCGTTGTCAAACATGGTTGAAGCAAGTTCCGGATCATCAATTGAAAAAAATTCATAATCGGAAAAATAGTGCGAAAATATATCAAACAGATGCGCAAGTATTGTGCTTTTAGTTAAAACTAGTATGTTTATTTTCATTTTTTTACAGACTTATTATATATTTTATATGTTTATAGTAGAATGTCAACTGTTTAAAGAAAAAAAATAGTTTTTAAAATAAAATAATTTTATCAGTGTTATTAAATTTTTACAATAACATTTATCATATTACAAAGATATAATTATCTAATCGGAAAATATGCAAAGTATAATTTTCTATGCTTATTATTTTTACTTTTTACTTAGAATAATTTTTAATAAAAATAATGCATTAAAAGCGGGTTTCTATTTATTTAAAATTATTTAATTAATCAATAAAATTATATATATTTAATATAATATTAAAATTTACTTTTTTACTGAACACGGTGTTGTTAGTTGTATAATAATTTTACCGGAGTAAAATATTGAAAAAAAGTATAATTAAAATTACTCTACTTATATTATTAATTTTCACAGTAATTCCAAAATCTTTTACAAAGCGTCTTGATTTATCAATACGTAATTCCTCTGAAAAAGACATGATTGTTAAACTTGAGAGAAAATCAGATTTGATAATTGTATATAAAAATAAAATACCCGCAACGAGAACAATAAGATTGAGAAATGTGCGCAAGGGTTCATATTCAATTTACTATAAATATGTAAAAAGCGGAATTTGGCGTATAATGAAAATTTTAATTCTCCGGCCCGGAAAAACGATTGTTCTATTTTAAACTTTTAGTCGCAGCAAAAAATGTCTTCAAAATAATTATATGAATTAATTTTAATATCTTCTAAAATAGTTTATAAATAAAATTTATTGATTTAAGATGGATAGGATGTATTTTTGTCAAATTCAATAAACAAGGGGCTCTATTTTTATAGAACCCCTTGTTATTTATTTGAGATATATACGTTGTCTTTATCTTCCTCTATATCTTCGTCGGTAGCCTCTTCTTCCGCCGCTATGTACACTTAAGCCTATTGATTTAATATCTAAATAAAAATTTCTAAAAGGCCTTACAACTACGATACGGATAGTGTTTTTTCCTCTATTTAGTGCTCTGCCTTTAAACATAAACATTTTCATTTTAAAACGCCTTGCACTGGAAAACCTGTCAACATGCCCTTCGAAAATTTTAGTTCCGTTTACTAAAATGCGGAGAGAAAAGTTTTTACTGTTTTTTGTTCTTGCGTAGATATTTAAAAACGCTCTTCTAACTCTTCTCATTCTGGTGTTAATAAAAAATGTATAATCAGCGCGTTGCCTTCTTCTTATACGGTCGAAACGTCCACGGAAACCTCTGAGTTCTTTTTTGTAAGAAATTCTAAATTTACTTCTTGGGTTTGAAGCTTCCCTTGAATTAGTAATTCTTCTCCTTCTTCTTCTAAACCTTTTTAATCTGTGGATAATTCTGTTAATATCTTGCATTGCATTTGCATAGATT
>CALGPD010000255.1 GCA_937960625.1 uncultured Spirochaetia bacterium
TAGATTAAAAATGTATATGTAATAATATTTGTATTTGACATAGTATATATTACTCCAAAATTTGTTAAAGAGTTGCAAAAGTTCATTTTTATATAGTATAATATAATTACAAATCTTTTTTGGGAGGGGATTTTGAAAAATTTTGTAATTACGTTGCTTTTACTAATATTTTCAATATCGCTATTCAGCCAGCAAAGAAATATTAATAACGAATTACTCGTTGCGTGTGGAAAAGGAAATTATAAAGCAGTAAAAAACCTTATCCTGTGCGGAGCAAACGTGAACGCGAGAAAAAAAAGAGGCAGTAATACCGCTCTTATGCAAGCCGTTTTAAGTAAAAATATTAACACCGTAAAACTCCTGCTAAAAGCAGGGGCAAATATTAACGATGAAAACGCGGGAGGAGAAACGCCTTTTACTTTGGCTTATGGTACAAAAAATCTTGAATTAATTAAACTCGTTATAAAGAACGGCGCTAATTTAAATGTGAGAGTCAGGCGGACACAAACTATTATGAGGCAGGCATTCAATGATAATAAATATAAATTAATTAAATTCTTAATTTCAAAAGGTTTAAACGTTAACAGTAAAGATATTTATGGGGAAACTGCTTTAATGAAAGCAGTGTTAAAAAATAATATTGATATGATAAAATTCTTGCTTAAACACGGAGCTAAAATAAATACCAGAAACAATCTCGGAGGCACTGCACTCTTTCACGCTGTTTATAGTGATAACGTGAAAATAATCAAACTGTTACTAGATAACGGCATAAATGTAAACATTAAAGACAAATTTGGATTAACTGCAATTGTGCTTGCAAAAAAAAGAGGTTTTAATAATGTAGTAAAATTACTTCTTAAACATGGGGCTAAAATAGATAAGGCATTATTTCAAAAAATAAGGCCGGAAAAAATCAGTAAAATTGATAAACTTTTATTCAAAGCTTGTGAAAATAAAAATTTAAATGCGGTAAAAATTGCTCTTAAAAAAGGTGCTAATGTTAAAGCTAGATACTTTGGGAAAACTCCTTTCATTAAAGCAGTTGCGTGGGGCAGCAGTAAGGAAATTATAAATCTATTACTTAAGGCAGGTTCGGAGATAAACGCAAAAGATATATGGTATAAAACTGCTTTAATATATACTGGACGATATGACCGGTTAAGTTTAACAAAAATCCTTATTCAAAACGGTGCAAATCCAGATTGTCAAGATTTTATAGGCAGGACAGCTTTAATGACAGCAATTGCGTTCGGAAACAATCCCACTGCTGAATTTCTTATCAAAGTTGAACAAAATTTTGATTTAACCGATATGACTGGAGAATCAGCCGTTACATATTTAATCCGCAGGAGATGGAAATTCACATTACAAAGATTACTTTCGGCTCACATAGTAAACATTAATACTAAGAACGTATACGGATGGACACCTCTTATGTTTGCATATTATGACATTACTGTAAAAATTTTATTAAAAGCCGGGGCAAATATTAATGCTAAAAATAATAAAGGAAATACACCTCTTATAATTTTTATAAGAAAAGGCGATGCCCATAACGCGAACTTTCTCATTAAAAAAGGGGCAAATGTAAACGTAAAAAACAAGAACGGAGAGACCGCCCTTTTATATGCGGTTGATAAAGCGAATATAAAAACTGTTAAACTCCTGCTAAAAGCAGGGGCAAATATTAACGAAAAAGATAAAAATGGATATACTGCTTTAATGCAAGCAGCGGAAAATAATAATTATAAACTTGTAAAACTCCTTTTAAATAATAGAGCAAAAGTAAACCTTAAAGATAAATTTACGCGCACAGCATTGATAATTGCCGCGGTTAATGGCAACGTGGAAATTGTCAAGTTGCTGCTTAAGTACAGAGCGAAAGTTAATATAACAGATTATAAGGGTAAAACTGCTTTGGATTACGTTTTATGTAATAAAAATCAGATATTTATAAATAAACAACTAGCGGGAAACTATAAGATAATAGAAAACATGCTTGTTAAAGTAAAAAAATAAAGCGCGCTGTTTTTAGCACGCTTTAATTATAATTATCCTCTGTTTTGAGAGATAAAACGCCTTGAATAACCAGTAGACCGTTTCGCGCTATCATATGCTTTAGTATAATTTCTCGAACGCAAAAATCTTCTTGCGGATTCTAATTGAGTTCGCACCATTGCAATCAGATGTCTCTCTTTAGCCCCGGCTCCTCTATTACGTAAAAGCCTAACCGCTCTACTATAATAGTTTTGAGCCTCATTAACTTTAAAACGTGCTTGAAATGAGGTTCTTCTTGGGCCGGAGGGCGGATTTGAATTTTGATTACCGGCATTGCCTGTGCTTCGACGGGTTCTATCACGATTATAATGGTACATAAAAGAATTAAATCCCCTTATAGCATAAGACGCGCTTCTGTAAGCCGCATTATAATGGCCGCGATTTTTATATCTAACAGCGTCATCATAATATCTGACAGCAGCGGTATAATACCTGTCATAGCTATGTGACCTCCGGGTATTTCTATAAAAACGCATTGCGGTTGTATAT
>CALGPD010000256.1 GCA_937960625.1 uncultured Spirochaetia bacterium
GTTGTATACAATTAGGCATGGAATCTTCAAAATAAAAGACTTTATTCTCAAGCATACACTGGGCAGCACGGCCACCTTCTTCAATATTTAATGGATAACTTTTTCCAATATATTTTTTTACTTTATCTTTATATTTTGAAGGGAGTTTGTATTTCTTTATTTCAAATTCTTTTTTGTTATCTTTTATTAAAGAAAGCCCACAGCCTTCAATTTTGTATTCGGTTTTAAGATAAGAAAATATATTTTCAAACAATTCATCGAAATCAGTGGTTTTGCTCATCTGTTTTGCTATATTATTTATGGTTTCTATTTCCGCATTCTTCTTCCTCAGCTCTTCCATATTTCTTAAATTACGGATTACTCCGGATATTTGACGGACAAACCTTTTTATTGACCCTATTTGCACAGGCTCAAGTGAAATAATTTCATTATTAGAAAATAAAGTAAATGTTCCAATTA
The DNA here is from genome assembly GCA_937960625.1 of uncultured Spirochaetia bacterium. GTDB lineage: Bacteria > Spirochaetota > CALGPD01 > CALGPD01 > CALGPD01 > CALGPD01. The sequence continues at coordinate 460 of CALGPD010000256.1, forward strand.
TACTTGAATCAACAGATATTGGAATATTTATAAGAGTCGTTACTTGTAAATCTTTGAATAAACCGTTGCCGGATATTTTTGTATTAGTAAAATCTTCGATATATTCATGCGTTGTATCATTATAACAACGAAGGAAACCCGGGCAATCGCTTACAGAATATACATTCTCAATTTTTTCCTTATCAAATTTCAAGGAAGCAGGTAATTTTATTTTTTCAATTTTTAATCTGGTTTTATTTTTAGATAAGAAACTTATAAAAGCGCCTTCAAAACCATACATCGTTTGAATATGATCACAAATCAATTCAAAAACATAGTTTAAATCATCACTTGTTATGGTTTTAAAAAGAATATCATTTTCTCTTTGCAATAAGTCAGTTTGCAATATTTCTTTTTTACCTGATTTCTGTTTGTTCATCAAAAAGTTTCCCTATTATATTCTATTCAATAACAGCCATTGTTGTCAATAAAAATATTCTAATAATTAATTTAAAAATAAACAATATAACATTTTTTAAAACAACTCTTGCTGAAATGTCAAAGGCTTGCCGTGTAGGTTATAAATATGTTTAGCATTGGTTAAATTTAAAAACTCCATAATCTCATCATAGCTGGAATGCTCGGAATATGGTATATAATAAACCTTACCCTCTTGATTTTTCTTTCCATACCCCCAGCCGCGCGGAATTACTATCAAATACTCATCAGTATCCAATTTGCTGTAAAAATAGTTCATCACCGTCATATTATAAACGTAAAAACGAGTTTCTTGTTTATCCTTAGTAAAAATCTCCCCCATTCCCATTAATTCATAAAACCTTAACTTTTGCGGCGGCGTATATATTTTGGTCTTAAATTCTTTTGCCACTTGCAGAAAGATTTTTTCTTTTCCAATATTATACGTTCCAAATACAATTATTTTATCAGGATATTTATACGCAAGTTTAATTATTTGGTCAATACTCTCTTGCTGGGAAGGGAACTTATACTTCGGATTTAAATATGTATCATCCAGATATAAAGTATGTACACCGGAAAACGCGCTTGCATAATCTTTAAAACTGTCACAATACCGGAAATCACCCGTGAAAAGAGACTTGCCTTTTTCGCTGTTTATCAAATACATATAAGCGCCCGGGCAATGATTGGCATCAAACGCGGTAATCTCATACCAATTCCCATTGCTGATTATATCAATACTTTCTCCGGGTTCAATACCCACAACGTGTTTACCTTTAAGCTTAGTTATATGATGTAAAAGTTTTTTCGTTATATTTGAAGTGTAAAGCGTTCCTTTATACCATCTGCGTGAAAGCCCTGCTGTATGATCGGAATGAAAATGTGAGAGAAAAAAATTTTTACCCTCATCTTTAAAATAATCGAAATGTATGTCTGTATCAGGTAAATTCATAACTTATCTTCTAATGCCTAAGCATATTCTTTAATAGCAAGTTTATCTTAAAAACTTTTTTATAAACTTTAAGTATTTTGGATCATCATCTTCAAATATTTCTTCCCCTGCTCCCATATATGCACGGGCTAATTCGTCTTTCGCGCGTTCCGTATTTCCCAGTTCAAATTGAACCTGGCCAAGCCTTAGATGAATAAACGCGTTGCCTATTGCACCCGGGCAATGCATTACTTGTATTAAAGGCTGAAGCGCATTCTCAAAGTCGTTTGCAAGAAAATAGGTATCAGCAATGGCTGTTAAAATCCATGTACTTGCCTCCCATTCAGTAATTGGTTCGGGTAATAAGGAAAACGCTTTATTGTATTCTATAATTGCGTCAGGAAAGCTTTCTTCGTCTGCCAAAGCGTCTCCTTTTGCACAAAGTTCTTTTATTTCTAAATACAAATCATCATCAAGTTCTTTCATAATTTATCCTTTTATACTATTACCGCATTTTTAAATATTATTTACAGAATAAAAAACTTGCCATTAATTTTATTTACTCTGCCCCGTACGAAGCAGTCAATTACTTCAGGATATATATCACGTTCGGCAGCCACCACCTTTTCAGCAATGCTCTCAGGTGTATCACTATGATTAACGGAAACGCACTTTTGCGCTATAATCGGCCCGGCATCGTATTCGTTGTTTACAAAATGCACTGTGCAGCCCGTTGTTTTTACACCGGATTCATATACAGCTTTATGCACTCTCATTCCATACATATTTTTACCGCAAAAAGCCGGTATTAGCGCCGGGTGAACATTTAATACTTTATTTTCATATTCGGGAGGTATTGTATAAAAAGACATAAACCCGCCCATTACTACTAAATCGATATTATACTTTTTTAATATTTCAGTTATTTTATCACTGTATTCCTGAACTTTACCTGAATAGTCTTTATACTCCACCACATGAGAATGTATACCGAATTTTTCTGCACGCACCAAACCGTAAGCATCAGATCTGGATGAAACGACTACGCATATTTGTGCAGGGGTTTTTAAATCGTTCATTCGATTTATTAAATTTTCAAGTGTGCTTCCTGAGCCGGAAAGTAAAAAACCAATTCTCATTTTATGCTCTCATGATATTTATTATGATGATACGGATACACGGTAAAATCAAAACTTTCAGTTTCATGTCCTGTTTCAATTGTCATAAACCATTCAACTGTTAATAACTTTCCTTCATATGTGGGAGGAGCATCCGTTTCGATTATAGCATCAATGTTAAGAACATCCACATCTGTATAATCTTCGTATATATAGACCCGTTTTTCAATCACGGTTTCATGTTTAATATTACACCCTACCGATACAGTAACCATATTAAAGTGTCCGGTTAATTTTAAATCAAGGCCGAGGGGTTTTCCTATCTCTGCGGAAAATTTCTTTTCAGATGTACTTAATATTTTACTCATGATTAATCTTCCATCCTTAATAATATCTCCGGTTTAACGTCAATAATATGAGAAATCTCATAAGGACGGTCTTTAAAATATACGGAAAGTTTTACGTACCAGAAAATCATGCAATAATTACCGTAAAAAGTGGACATCTTATTCGCAGGGATTAATAATTCCCCCCTTAGATAATCCTGTTCAGTAAAAGTTTTATGCTCACAAATAACTTTCTTATCTTCATAAACAATACTGTCAAAAACTTTTCCGGTTTCATCCTGAGCATTCTCAGCCAAAACAAGTGATACTTCAAGCTTATCAATATCTATTTTATATTTAGGAGCAATTTCTATGCTGAAATTAACGTTTTCATTTAATACAAATTCATCTTTATCAACGTTTAACTCAATGGAATCCAGAACTTTTAGTTTCAAGTGTTTATAATAAAAAACAATTCCCGTTGCCAGTAAACCTATCATGAGTGTTCCGTATCCGGCTAAAACGTGTACAACGCCTTTATGTGGAATTAAAACGTACATCTTGCCGGAAAAACCTATTAGCATAATAATGAGAAGAGCAAACACACCACCGCGGGAACCAATATTTATCAACCTGACATTTACAACGTAAAATAATACAATACCGGATAATAAAGCGAGCAAAACCGTTCTAACGGACATGGGTTTTGTATCAATAAACTTAAAACTCGTATATAATAGCACGCTGTAGATTAATAATGGAATAAACGTTTTTAATAATTCAAGGCCCTGTCTTTTTTGCATAACGTTTAATATAATAAAACGTAAGGTTTACTAAAAGGTATTTAACGTAAAAAGTGAAATAAAATTCCGGCAGCTGATTTTTGAGTTATAAAGTCTTTGCCGGTATGATAAAAAAATTCTGTTTAATTTATTTGAAACCTGACCTTTTCTTGTCATACACATAGGGCTGACGCTGCAACAACGATAACACGTTTTATAGGAACCGGGATGTATTTCTGTTCAATTAAACATACAGCCTGCTCATATCCTGAACAAATAGTGTTGAGAAAAGAGTTAATTAACTGGATAAAAACCTACAAACTGCCGGAGGACGAAAAACAACGGGTAAAACGCCAAAAGAAGTGAAAATTACTTCCAAAAACTCAAGCATCTGCATAACCAAACAAAGATGAATTAACCATCAATTAACAGGTTTTGCCGAGGCAATCATACCTAGAAAAACAAGGTTAAACAAAGGAATGAAAAAGAAAACTAACTTCCACGGTTCAAATCCCATCCGCTTAATAACCTCTGCCAATACAACGAACATAGCAATGATATTTACTAGAGGGATAAACATCGCAAACACCCACCACCAAGGCCTGCGCGCGACTTTAACCATTAAATAAAAACTTAAAACCGGGATATATGCCATCCATGTATTAGGAACACGGTTTTTTCTAGCTATTATCATAACACAGGTGCAGGCATATACATATAAAACGAGGAAAAATAAAAGAACAATGAGAAGTCCGATATACCCGCATTTATGAGCCAAATATCGGAGGCTTTCATGGCTCTCATCACCGTGTTCCAAAGCGCTTATTAATACATTGCTTGAATTAGAAATAATCCAGGTATTTATAAAAGAAAAGATTTTAATAATCATTTTTTATCCTTAAAATAAAAATATAGAATAATAAAATATAATCGTTTTTTAGTATAAAATAAACATACTTGTCACGTTTTATTATAAACATTTGTTACACTTAATTAAATAAAAAACATAAAATCAATTTTAGATAATTAATAAAATCGTAACAAAATAAAAATAATATTATACGTAAAACTATTGACAACGGATATATTACGAAATATAATATACTATGAATTTCGATTAAAAAAAATTACAACAATTTTTATAATTTTATTTCACTGCTAGGAACGGTCGTGACCAAGCAGTTTCGTAAATAGCAAAACAAAAATGGGATTGCTTCGCTGTCGCTCGAGGGTGACATAAACCTGACCGGGACAATAAAATTTTAATAAATCTAAATTCACGGTAATAACTATTATCAGGAGAAATATTATAGTTGTGAAAAAGTTAATATTTTTTGCATTAACTCTCTCATTCTCATTAGTAATTAGTTGCGAACAAACATATGTATCACCGTCCGGCATGTTAAAACTTTTCGTTGCTGTTGGCCAAAGCGGCAGGATAGCCGTAAGCAAGGACGGAATGTTCTGGACAGACGCAACTCAACCGATTAGCCATTTACGCGGAGTCGCATTCGGTAATGGAACAATTGCCGCTGTTGCGCAGTCCGGCGACCTAATATTAACAAGTACAGATGGGATTACGTGGAAAAATAGAAGCCAATCAGGTACGTTTTACGGTATAACTTATGGAGCGGGAAAATTCGTGACTGTGGGCAATGGCGGTGTAATATTAACAAGCACAGACGGGATTACATGGACTGATAGAACTCAAGCAGGCACTTTCTATTGTGTAACTTATGTAGCAGGAATATACGTTGCTGCCGGTACTGCTGGTACAATAAGAACAAGCACAGACACGATTACATGGAATAATGAAAACGAAGCAGGAGATAGTTTTTATGGAATAACTTTTGGCAACGGTTTATTTGTGGCTGTAGGAGATAACGGTAGAATAATGACAAGCCCTGATGGAGCAACATGGACGGATGAATCTCAAGGGAGCGATAGATTTTACGGTGTAGTTTTTGCTAACGGAAGGTTTGTCGCAGTGGGGGAAAACGGTCTGATTCTGACAAGCACAGATGGAGCAACATGGGATGATAAATCCATATCAACAAGTGATGACCTTTTTGCAATATCTTATGGCAATGGTAAATTCGTTGCTGCGGGACAGAACGGGTTAATACTCGTTAGCACGGACTGTAAAACATGGCATAATTATATGCTTGGTGGCCAAACGTTTAGAGGTATAGTATATGCGGAATAGGTTATTCTGATTATTTTTAAAGTATTATATCAAACAGCACCCTTTTAATTCAAAAAGTCCGCTAATATTTTCTTGAAGGATACTTAAAATTAATCTAAATCGAAAATTTTATCCCGACATCAAAATAAACTGCAAAAGTTTTTCCAGACATCTTTGATACAAGAAATTCAGAAAACTGTCCTTTAATTTCAACACCAATGAATAAAACATATTTTTTTGTAACCGCGCCCTTAGATGATATATCGAATAAATATAAAATTCCTATTTGGTATCCAAAATCAGGTATTGTGTAATACTCTAAATCATTCGATATTCCAAGATTTCCCTCATAATTAGCTTTTACAGGTATAGCAAAATATACTCCGAAATTAAAACAAAAATGCTTAAAATTAAAAACAGGGTTAATAGCAACGAATAAATATTGTATACTAAAATCGTTAAAATTTGTACTATTTTGGTCTTCATTTCTTGTTTTAAAATATTGATTGCCAAGGTCAATTTGTATTCCAATATTTTTATGGAAAAAATACGTTAACTCTACAGCGAAATGATAAGAAAATTTTGGAATTAAATTACCTTCATTAAAATACCCCGTTGTTTGTTTAGAAATTCCAGCGCCTGCTCTAAAACCAATTAGCAGCGTATTCTCAATGAAAATAGGTTTATCCTTAATATCAGGAATATCCGTAGTGCTGTTTGCACTTTGGCAAAAAGATTTAAAAGGAAAGATGAACGTTAACAATAAAACATAAAATTTAATTTGTTTCATAAAATTTCCCATATAATTTGTATTTTATACATTATAAGTATTCTTTGTCAATTATTTAAATAATTTCTTATTGCAAAAATATTAATTTTATCTTATTGAAATACAAAAGGAGCGTATTTATCTAAAGCTTTTTCCATGTTGTTCATGGATTCAAAAAGTAAGGTCAGGGTATTTTCATCGCAGAAAATTTCCATTCTGTTTTGAACTATTTCTAATAAAAACGTAAAAAATTGATGTAATAAGTGAAGGTGGTCGTTAATAACCCGGGCGCGGTCTTTATTTAGCAAATCATTTGTAAACCTGAACATATTCACGCTTCGCTGATATTCTCGGATAAAAAAACCAACTTCCTGAACAACCATAGTAAGC
>CALGPD010000257.1 GCA_937960625.1 uncultured Spirochaetia bacterium
AAAAAGTTTAAAAATAAAGGTTATAGCAATAATAGTAATTATTCTAAGTGTTTCACTCGGTATAACCATGTCCTTCAGTATTATTCAGATGCGGACTGAGTTGAAAAGCGCTTTTGAGAATGAAATTTATGCAAGTGCCCTTATGGTGCGAAGTACAATATATAACAACTTAAAATATTTTACTATAGAAAAATTTTCAGGAATGCATGATTTTTTTAGAAGTGTATTAAAAACGAATAAAACCTTAAATTACGTTTTTATCAGCGAAAGTAAAAGCAAAAAAGTTCTATACCATAGCAGCCCTTCAAGAATTAATTGGCTGTTAAAAGATAAATTTTATACCTCAAAAGTTTTAAATTCCAATAGAATGGTAATTAATGTAGGCGGCCATTATGAAATCGTTATTCCAATATTTTATAAAGGCAAAAATGACACCAAATTAAAAAACATTGGCAATGTACACGTTGGAGTTAAACAAAGTATAATAGATAATAAAATCATTACATTGGTTGTCACCATGATAATTATTTTCTTGCTTTCTCTAATAGTATCTGTAGTATTACTTACTATTTTTATTTCAAGAAACGTTGTAAAACCCATTTCTCAGCTTTCATTTGAAATGGAAGAAATTACAGACCAAATGGATTTTGAAAGAGAAGTTAAAGTTCGAAGTGATGACGAGATTGGAGTTCTGGCAAAAGACTTTAATATTATGATTAACGAAATCAGGAATTATTCTGAAAACCTTGAAGAAATTGTTTCTGAAAGGACAAAAGAATTAAGAGAGAAAAACGATAAAATCCAAAAGGATTTGGAAATTGCTAAAAAATTACAGGAAGAAGTTATTGCCGCATTACCCGATACTCCCGAACTTTTTATTGATTCTTATTACACTGCAATGGAAGAATTGGGAGGAGATGTATTTGATGTAAGAAAAATCGGTCAGGCGACTTACTCTTTTATGATTGCAGACGTTTCCGGGCATGGAGTTCCTGCTGCCTTAATAACGACAATGGCAAAAACATCTTTTATTAACAACGGCCATTTCTCTAAAACCACAGCGCAAATATGTGATGAAACCAATAAAGATATGTATTCACTAATCGGAGAAACCGGATATTATCTTACAGCTTTTTATGCTAAACTCGATGCGGTGGAATTAAAACTTGAATATACAAATTGCGGTCATCATAAAGGTATAGTTTACAGAGGGGACACCGGAAAACTTGAAGAACTGGATTCCAAAGGATATTTTATAGGCATTGCAGAGGATACCGTATATGAATATGGAAATGCTAATTTAAACATTAATGATAAGCTATTCTTTTTTACAGACGGTTTTCCGGAAGCAAGATCTGAAGACGGAAGTTTTTATGGCAATGACCGTATACTTACTTTGATAAAAGAGAAAGGCAATCTAAAGCCAAAAGAGTTCGTAGAATTATTTTTGAATGATGTAAAAGAATTCTGCGGTAAACAACCGCCCGATGATGACAGAGCTATTCTCGTTGTTGAAATAAAAGCTAAACAGGAAACACCACTTGTGGAAATGGGGGTTATATCTGCCAATGAAAGTTCTTCAAGTGACAATATATTAACAGAAAGAGATATTGATGTATTAAATAAAACAATAACTTTATTAAAACTAGATAAAAAGCCTTTGAATAATCAAATCAACGAAGCCATAAAAAAATTCAAAAATCATGAAATAGATCAAGCGTTTGAAGTTCTAATAAGGCTACACAAATACTTTCCGAATAATGTTAGAATACTTAATACTCTCGGGGTGATGCATTATAAAAAAAATCAACTCAATAAAGCTCTGGAACTTTTTGAAAAAATTAAGCATATTCAGCCAGATTTTGAAAACATTGACAAAACTCTAAGTAATATTAAAAGTCAAATATCAGTTTAATATTAAATATACTTTTTTTCCCCGTTGGCTTGATTTATTAAGCCAACGTTTTTTATTTTTCAGTGAATAAAATCACAATTTATGTGTTACTAACATCAGGAGAATTTAATTTGAAAAAGAAACTACTAGTAATATTATTCTCATTGATATGTATAAACTTATTTACCGCTGAAATAACAATCGGAATTAGAACAGGCATAGGGTTAAGCGCAAATTTAACAACGCCTTCTTATTCAGGGATTATGGATATTAACAATTCTCATCCCGATACTTCTTCCGGCAGTTCTTCTATATTCGCGTTCAACTCAGGAATGTTTGCAAGTTTTTTATTTAAAGAAGCTAACTATGGATTTGAGTTTCAAATAAATTATAAAAAATACGGTAGCTTAATAAACAACGAATTGAACGGTAACGAAGAAAAACTCGTTAGCTATGGCATTGAACTTGCTCTGCCTTTTAAAATGAGCCTGCTTTGTTTTTACGGCCCTTCAACAGATGTTCATCATCCTTATATCCTTATTGGCCCGTTAATTTATTTACCCGTTATTTCAAAACTGAACAGTAATGATATTTTAAATAAATATAATGATATTAATATTGGAATTATTTTTACGCTTGGCGGCAGGTTCCGTCTGCGCGGGCGGAATATATTATTTATAGAATTAGTATTTAAAGCCTTATTATCCGATGAACTGGAAACCAGGGGAAAATTACGTAATTTTTCCTTTACTTTTTGCTTTGGATACGAACTAAAAATATCAAAAAGCGAGTGGGATTAAAAAATGAAATCTATAAAAATTTTAATAATATTATTAATAACAATTCTTTCAATTTCCAAAATATTTTGTGCAGACACAAATGTAAATACTGAAACTGAAAAAGAATCAGCCGCAGGCAGACAAAACAAAATATACAGACCACATAGGAAAGCAAAAGCTGTTGGCGGGTTAGGCATTATTGCGGGGTTTGGAGCAGAAAAGGGATTTGGCGATATAAACTATGAATGGTTAAACTCTCAGGCTTCAACCGATACTTCGCATACCGATGATAAAAAACACGCTACGGTTTTTGGGGCAGGCATACGTTATGGTTATTCATACTTTTTATTTTTACCCGTTGGCTTTAAAATAGATTTACTTTATCAACGTTTTGGTTTGACAATAGATAACTCAAAATCAGTTAACTCCGGTATTCAATCAAAAGGGAATGATATATCATTAAAACTTGATTATATATATCTAAATCCGGGTTTGACTGTCGGTTTTATGAATATCGGTTTATACTTTGGAGTTCTTTTAAACGCAAATGCTGATGATTTGGATGTATACGATAAATTTGGAAAATTTGACTTTGGTTTTACAGTTTCGGTTGAAATTCCAATAATTACGAATAAATACAATGATGCAGTTATGATAATTTTTGAAGGTGTTTTCGGAACCATAGACATTTTGAAAGATTCATCAAGAAATTTACGCAACCTATGTTTTTATTTCAAACTTGCTTATCTGTTTAATATAAAGAATAGAGGAAAATGATTTACGCAACAATGATTTTATTTCTACCGTCTTCTTTGGCATTATATAAAGCTTGATCGGCTCTGTTAACAATACTGTCAACGTGGTCGTCCTTAGTATATTCGGTAACTCCCGCACTGATTGTAATTGAAATTTCTTTTCCGTTGTCTTCAACCTTACTTTTCTCAATCAAAGATCTAATTTTCTCTGCTTTATTAGATGCGTTTTCAACATCTGTATCATTAAATACTATTAAAAATTCTTCACCGCCAATTCTGCCAAAAACATCGCTTTGTCGGATATTTTCAGAAATTAAATTACATATATATTTTAACACTTCGTCTCCCGATTTATGGCCGTAAGTATCATTTATTTTCTTAAAATGGTCAACGTCTATAATCATTATTGATAAATCATGATTATATCTCTTACATTTTTCCAATTCGGTTTTTAAATACTCCATTATATATCTGCGGTTATAAACACCGGTTAAATAATCCGTAATTGCCATGCTGTTCAATTTTTCGTTTAAATCAATAAGAGACATATTAAGGCGTTCTTCTTCTGCTATGTGCTTTTGTATCTCATCATAATATTTCTTAAGTCTTAACTGTACTTTTATCCTTGAAACAAACTCATCAATTGAAAAAGGTTTATTAATAAAATCATTAGCGCCAAGCTCAAGTACTTTCTTTAAATTCTCCATATTGCCGCGAGTTGTAAGAGCAATAAACGGAACGTGTTTAAAAGTTTCCCTGGATTTAAACATCTTACACGTTTCAAATCCGTCTTTATAAGGCATGTATATGTCACTTATAATAATTGAAATATCAGGATTATAAAGATATTTTTCAGCATCCCTGCCGTCCGAAGCTTCCAATACTTCAAGGTTAATATTGCTTAATATTTTTTTTACAATATCACGCTGATTTTCATCATCTTCAATAATTAACGCTTTAACTTTTTCCTGTTCCTCATATTCGCTTCTAAAATAATCATTAACGTATTTCATTAAAGTAGAGGTATCAATAGGAGCTGTATAAATTTTACTTATTCCTGTGTCATAAGCGAGTTTCATATTCTCTTTGGATGCTTCATTTATTATAACAGTTATTGGTAAGTTTGAATTTTTTTGATTAGTCTGATCTTTATAATTTGAAACAGTTTCTATTGCCCAGAATATATCTTTCTCATGCGAGTCGATAATAATCAACGAGATTTCATTATTATTAACGCATTTTACAAGCCCGTCCAAATCATCGCATAAAATAAAATCAAGCAGGATATCCCCGGCGATTTCATCAAAATTAGCATGCTCATCTAAAATTTCGCCTTGTAAAACACAAATATTGAAATTCCTTTTCATATAAATAATTCTCTCAAAATAAGTAAGTTATTAAATTTTAACAATATTAAATAGTCGTTATTATATTATCCTAAAAAATATGGTAAAAAAACAGTATTTAATTTTTTTTTTATATTTAAATACGCTTCTTTATACAATACAAATATTATTTAATTTAATATAAAATTGCCTCTATCATGTTCAAATATTATCTTCTAGTTACCAGTTTTTAACATAATAGGAAATCAAATATGAGAAATAAATTAATAATTATAACGTTTGCTCTAAGTTTTTTCTTTTCATGTTCAGCAAAAAAAGAAATTGCTCATGAAGTTATTTCAAAATATGTAAAAAGTTATGC
>CALGPD010000258.1 GCA_937960625.1 uncultured Spirochaetia bacterium
GCTTTGCGCTAATACCGTGTAATGACATGTTGATTAATTCACCATTTTGAACAGTAATGTTATGCCGTGCTTCAAATAAATACCCGTCAATATAAATACCAATAATTTCTTTAGTGTTATTAGGGGGTACAGCGGTTAATCTATATCCGTTTAAATCTAAGATGACATCACTGCATAAGATTTGTATAGCTATGCCTGAATTTTCTGTTCCGGGCTCCCAAACAATATCTTTTGCGAAATAATAGACTCCCGGTTGCTCTATTTTTATCCCCTGTGCAGGTATGTTATCTATTTTATTATCCTTTTGAACCGCAGCCACATGGGTTTCTGCCCTGATTTTTATTTTTTGCGTTGTTTCCTCGAATTTTTTCACGATTGAATCAATAGAGTGTAAATTTCCAAATATTTCTTTAATAATATCTTCTATTTTTCCCATTTTTTATTCCTTTTATTTTATAATAAAGATTCTATATAAAATCACAAATTTTGACAGAAAATAAATTCTTCTGAAAACTACCACACTTTCCCCCACTTTCGCAACCATATTTATTCCAAATAAACATTTTCATACACAAGAACAGGTATCTGCGGTAAAAGAAAAATTTTTTAACCCGCAAACTTTGCGGGAGTTGTAAACCACAAAGTTAATTATCTTAAAAAAGTCCCAGCATTTACATGCAATATTTGACCTGTTAGGCTTTTTGCGTCCGGATTTGCTAAATACATTATTAAATTAGCGATTTCCCAAGCCGGTATTAACTCTTTAACAAGTTGCATATTTACGAATGATTTTTTTTCCTCTTCAGTCATTGGAGCTATTAATGAAGTGTCTACCAAGCCCGGTGCAATACAAAATACCCTAATGTTAAATTCTGATAGTTCTCTTGCCGCGGACCTTGTAAATCCATCTACCGCGGATTTACTCGCACTGTAATGAGAGTTTACTGGCAATCCTACCGTTGCAACCGAACCAATATTTATAATTATACCGTAATTATTTTTTTTCATTATTGGAACAACTTCTCTTGAAAGATAAAACATAGAATAAATATTTGTTTTAAAAATTTTATCTAATTCCGAATCCGAAATGCTATCAATTAAATTCAATAAATTCTTATTATTATTTACAGGTACTATTCCCGCATTATTCACTAAAACATCCAATCTATTATCAAATTTATCCGCAATAAGTTCGATAGTATCCTTAACTTGATTTGATTGACTTATATCAGCAACAAAAGGATAAGATGTAGTATTATTATCCATCTTATTTATATTATTTGATACGTTTTTAACCTCTTCATCAATATCTATTAACGCGGTATAATATCCATCTTTTGCAAATTTAAATGCTGCTGATTTGCCTATACCCTTTGCTGCTCCTGTGATAATTGCTGTTTTCATATAGTCTGTCCTTGTTTTCTTTTTTTTACATAAAGTAATATTAAAATAATAGAAAGAAAAACAGCTACAATTGATATATAAGTAACTGTTTTAAATCCAAATAATAAAGAGTGAATTTTTTCCGGTAGGTTTTTTCCATGTAAAGTCAGGTTTTTAATATATTCCCCTTTTTTTATACTTAAGAGAAAGCTGCCAAACGCAGCACCTAATGAAGTGCCACCTGCTATTAAAAATGCTATAGTCCCGATAAAAAACCCCCTGAATTCCAATGGAACTATAATCAATGCTTCGGTCTGCAATGGGGTTAAACGAAAAGCTTCTGCAGACATATAAAAAATTGAAATAATTAATACTGTTATAAATAAGGTGGAAGGAGTCGTTGCTACGTGAATAATAGCTACCATCATACCCGCAATAATTAAACTGCCAGTAATTACCAGCAATTTTCTATTCTTTTTATCTGAAAGCCTTCCTGCTATAAGATTGAAAAATAGCGCAAATATGCCTCCAATGGCATAAATCAGGATAAGGTTATCCAGTGAAAGTTTCCGGTTATTAAGCAGATAAGTAGGAAAATAAGTAATAAAAATACCTATTGAAAAAGAAACTAAAAGAAAAATCGTTACAAACCCTAAATATTTTTTATCCTTAAAAAAAGAGAAATAATTCTTTAAAATACCTTTCAAAGAAATAACAGAATTAGTCTTGGCCGCCTTATTTCTTGGAAGCAGAAAAGCTACAAGTAGAGAAGTTAATATGGCAATAAATGAAATGAGATAAAAACTAGCTCTCCAGTTTAAAACCGGATGTTTTAATAAAAGCAAAGCCATTGGAACCCCAACAATAGTGCCGATAAACATTGAACTCGTAACTATTCCTGTTACCGTTCCTCTTTTTTCAGCCGGAATATAATCACCTACAGAAGCAATTGCACAAAATATTAATGGCCCTGCTGTCATCGCGTTTAAAAAACGGAATATGAATAACGTTTTTAAATCCCATGAAAAAGAAAAAAGTAACGATGTCCCGGCAGTTAATGCGGCAAAAAGAACTATAGTTTTTTTCCGACCGAATTTATCTGAAAAAGGCCCTATAATAAGAGAAATAAATCCTGCAACTAATCCATATAAGGTAACGAGGAAGCCTAAATTTGAGACTGAGACCTTTAAATCAAAAGCCATATTATTTAGTAACGGGCCAATAATTAGGTTATTGAAATAACCTATAAAAGAAACTAAAAACAGCAATATGCTCACCAATAGGTATTGTTTCTTCATTGTATACTCCTTTAAAATATCTACTTTTTTATTGTAGTCATTTTAAAATTATTAATAAAATAGAAATCTAATCACAACGCATGGCTGATAATTTCCATATATTATAATATTTAGCAGAAAAACTACCACAATTATTTTTAAGCTACAACAATTTTTTTACAAAAAAACATTTTTTCATAATAAAAACACAATAATGTAACCTTTATGCGCTTATTTTCCAACTCTACATTGCCTTTACTCTTTCATTACAACGCAAAAAAAAGCGGACAATCATGCCCGCTTTATATATCAAAATAGTTCGTTCTTTTTCAAATCAAATCAAACCAAAACATATCGCTATAAAACTCGGTCCATTTAATCCGCCGCGCATTATTACACCGACCCATGAGTTTTTAGTTCTTTGAACAGTGTATGATTGAACAAAAATTAGAGGCAATAAGGTAATTACCAATTGCCATCCAAATGCTGCTTCTTGTCTTGTCTCGTTGCTCAAGTAAGGAATTAAATACTTTGTCAAGCAAAGCATTAATATTGCCGCGGGAATGTAAATGGCGAAAGAACCTATTAATCCAAGTTTTTTAATTTCTGTTTTAGTTTCCATATTTTCCTTTTTAAATACCCTTTTCTTATTGAATACTGCTTTTCCAAAATAGGATAGAACGGTAAATAATATTAGATGCGGACAAGGCAATTTGATTAGAGTCTAAGACGGAATTTTATATTCTCTATATGAAGCTTCAACTCCAATATATTACAAATTTACATATTAAGATTGACAAAATATGAGATATAATGCAACTTTTTTTGTCCGCCCCTACCTCGCAACCTTCCTCATTTCTCCTAATCTGAGTGAATCATAGGTCAACTGTGGGCAGCGGCTTAACCTCATCAATCGTAATTTAGCTCAAAAAAAAAAGAGGACACTCCTGTCCACTTTTTATATCAAAACAGTTTTTTCTTTCTTACAATAGTTCCGCAATTTACGCCGCGTTTACCGCCGTGGTTTATTTTCTCATGTCATGCAGCAATTCAAATTTATTGTTTTTCCAAACATAATATGCCGGATAAGCGTATTTCGGCCTTTTGTTTTCCTTTAGATTTTTAGAGGGAGGATTAACAATTAAAAGTAAACTACTTTTAATAAATTCTAATCCCCTTTCAGATGTCGGTATTCTATAAATAATTCCGGTACTTGCATCTATTATTGCGCCGGTTTGACATTCAGTTCCACAACCCCATCTAACAATAATGTATTTCCCGCCGAAGTTTACCGGTTTTTTGGAACCTTCAGTTATTCTCGTTTTAAACCGCTTCCAATCATTATAAGATTTTTTATCAAGCTTAACACTTAACTTTGATAGCTGAACAGAACATTTATATTTAGAAAACAATTCTTTTACACCGTTATATGTATATTTCGGATATGTTACTTTTAATTGCTCTTTATTTGTGTTACAAGAAACGAGAAATACAATTAACGTAATTAATATTATTCTATTTAACATAATAATTTCCTTATAAATAAAACTAAATCGTTGTGGATGGACCCGCCAAACTCCAATATCACAACTGTACCACAAATTTTCCCTCAATACAAACGTTTTCATTTCTGATAAACACTTTATACACAAAAACCCGTATAAAAAATAACCTTAGATTTTTCTTATTGCCCGTTATGCCTGAGGTTGCTAGAAAATTGCAGCATCTCTGGCAATTTGCCGAAGGCCGCGGACCGGAGCTGTTACGATTTGTTGTATGAAGTTTTCGGCCTTAACAGTTTTCATTATTCCAAAGAGTTATAAATTCATCGGCTGTCCTTACAGGAATATCAGCTTGTTTGTAGTCTTTGATATTTCTTGTAATTAATATTTCTACTGCATTTTCAATTGCTGTATAATATTGAATTGCATCTTCAAAATTCTTAAACTCAGAAGATAAAGCCAATTCAACTATTATTTCATCAATGGTTAATATTTTAAGCAAAGTTGCTTTGATAAAATATAATGAATATTTGCAACTATAATAGGAGAAGTATAACCGTTGACCTGATTGTCATCAATGAGACTAAATAATTCTGATGCAGAATTATAAAAAGGTTCTCGTTTTGCTAATAAATCCAATGTTATATCAGCATCAATAAATATATTTTTCATTATTTATACTTTTTCTCAAGATAATCAACATAACTTTCTCTATCGTTTTCATTTAAGTCTAAATCAATAATTCCAGATAATTCTTGTACAAGTTTTGATTTCTTTACCTTTGTAGATGAAGGAGAAGACAAAGATTTAAAATAATTTTCAACAATTTTCGATAAACTAGTATCATGAGAACTAGCATATTTCTTTGCCATTTGAATTATGTCTTTGTCTAATTTTAAAGTAAGTTTTGTTTAGCGTTCGCGATTATACGAAGTTTTTTCAGGTTCACAACTTCCCCTATAATATTCATTTGACAATTTCC
>CALGPD010000259.1 GCA_937960625.1 uncultured Spirochaetia bacterium
ATTCTTATCCGGGCTTACACTGAAGAAATTAGCAAGGATTCTCATAGTTCGGAATATATTATTACTGTAATAGAAAACGGCCTTGATTTTAAAAGTACGCATTATGATTCCGGAGAAGAGGATAAAATCATAAGTTTCACTTTAACAACTGAAGCTTTATCAAATCTCATTGAATATATCAATACTAATTGTTTAAACCGGAATATCAATGAAATAAAACTAACGGCTAAATTAGGCTTGACTATAAAACTCGATGTTAAACTAAAGCTTGATGGAAAAATCACAGAAACGAGTATACACGGTATGTATAACGACTGGACAATACGGGACAGTGATAATACAACTAATCTTGAAAACATTGAGTATTATAAAATGATTATGAATATTGTTAACACGGTTGAACACAACGGAGAAAACTTTAGTGGTTTCTAGTATTAGGTTTTTAAATCATGCGTTGTTATTATTTAAAAGGAGTTATTAGATTGAAAAAAATAATTTGCGTAAAAACGGTTTTTATTTTATTAATTATTTCATTAACATTTTCATGTAAAAGGAACGGAAAAATCAACGAAAATAATTCAATCAAACCCATTTCCAATAGCAGTGTGTTTTCCTTGAATATTAAGTTATTCAGACGGGAAAAAAGCAAAGATTCACACGGCTCGGAATATACTATCAATATACATGATAGAAAAGTTGAGTTTAATAGCATTAATTTCGGTTTCCGCGCTAAACCCGGCCAAACAAAGACTTTTACTTTAAAACCTGAGGTTTTTGGTAAACTCGTTGATTATATAAAGAAGAAATCCTTAAACCGTAATGTCAAAGAAATAAAAGAAACGGGTAATTTAGGTTTAACCGTAAAACTCAATGTTAAACTAACGCTTGAGGGCAAAACAACGGATATTGTGATACACGGTATGTATAACGACTGGAGCAGGCGGGGACAAAAGAAAAGAACCAACCTTGAAAATATCAGAGTTTACGAACAATTTGAGAATATAGTTAACGCTCTTAAAAACAATAGAGGGTATTTTTAAAACTATTTGTTTTATTCTATACTTAAATCGAATAATTTTTTCCAACCCGTTATCGCAACTTCACTGCGGGTATAAGTTTCATCCCCTCCGTAGATTATATGTGACTTTCTCATGTCCTTATTTATTTTCTTAAAGTAATTAATTCCTTTAAAATAATCGTTATTTATTGTCTGCCCGGATTTAATTTCAAACTGTTCAACCGTATATCCGTAATCAAGGATTAGATCAACTTCGTTACCCTGTTTATCTCTGTAATAATATAAATTATCCATATTCCCCTGATTATACCGATTTTTTAGTATTTCGCTGATAACGAGGTTTTCAAAAAAAGCTCCTTTTAAAGGGTGGTATTCAACGTGTTCTTTTTTACTTATGCCTAATAAATTACAACATAAACCCGTATCAATAAAATAAAGTTTTGGAGATTTAATCAGCCTTTTGTTAAAGTTTTTATAATACGGTTTAAGTAATTTTATAATATAGCTAGCTTCTAATACAGACAACCAGTTTTTTATAGTGTGATAACTTACACCGCAATCATTGCCCAGGCTGGAATAATTAATAATCTGGCCGGTTCTTCCCGCGCATAATTTTAAAAACATTTCAAAAATTGACAGATTTTTAATATTTTCAATTTCCCGCACATCACGTTCTATGTAAGTATTAACGTAAAAAGCCAGAGCTTGCGCGGGGTTTAACTTTTTATCGTATATCCTTGGATAAAAACCCGTGAAAATTATTTCGTCAATATTTTTATCTTTAATAATCGGTTTGATTTCTTTCATTGAAAAAGGGAGGAGTTTTACAAGAGCAGTTCTCCCTGCTAAAGTTTGGTTAATAGAGTTTAACAATTCAAACTGATGTGAGCCTGTAATTATAAACATCCCTTCTTTGTTTTTGTCATCAACAATTTGTTGAATATACGAAAGGAGTTCAGGTGTCCTTTGGATTTCATCCAGGATTGCGCCGTTAGGAAACCGGTTTAAAAATCCTCTGGGATCTTGAATAGCAAAACTACGTTCATCGAGATTTTCCAAAGACACATAAGGTTTTTGTTTAAATAAATATTTACACAGTGTTGTTTTACCTGACTGCCTCGGCCCTGTGATTGTAATAACAGGGTATTGTTTTGCGTATTGCATTATATTATCAGAGATTTCTCTTTCAATCATATTTATATTATAATACATTTTTGGACAAATTAGAAGTTGAATTTCTAATTTGTCCATTTCGCATAGATTATAAATTTTAGGTTTGCTAAGCTGAACATGAAGAACGAGTGGAGCTATAGAATCAATTCAAGTTCTAACCTATAATTATAACTTTATACTTTGTACTTATACGTTATGTTTTATTCTAACAACGTCTTATTTTACTTTAACGCTTTAAAGTAAAATAAAGCGTTTTTTATTTTACTTTATATTAATAACGTATATTATTTAAAATATGAGCCGGATAAAAGTTAAAATACCTTATAAATATCTATATGCAATTTTAATAATATTTATTTATGCTGTTATATATATAATCGCAAAACAGTTTTATACTAATATCTTTGTTTCAAAATTAAAATATTTCATTTTTGTTCTAATAACGAATTTAATTATACTCATATCTACAATAATATTTTATTATAGATTTAAAAGAAAGAATGACTTTTTAACTATTTTACAAATATCCTCCAAAATGATTAATGTCTGCTTAATTGTATTTTTATTCATAATATACGCAGTAACGTTCTATTTAACAAATTTTAAAGTCTATATAAAAGTTTTATTAAATCTTCAAAGCATGACTGTATTTCTAACAATTTTTCTTGTACCTATTACAGAAGAATTGTATTTCAGGGGTTTAATTTTTTCTTTATTGGATAATAAACTTAACAAATATTTAATAGTTTGTATATCAGCAGTTTTATTTGCATTAATTCATTTTCATACAACTTTTATAACGATTGGAGTAATGTTTGTTATAGGAGTATGTGCAGGTTTACTCGTTGTATTTACAAAAAGCATTCATTCTGCTATTTATTTTCATATAACATGGAATTGTGTATCCTATATTGTTAACTCAAGGGCATCTTATTCAATTAATGTGTTAACAACTTTATCAATTTTAACTATATTTTTATATACCGGACTTGCGGTTATTATAAATAAAATGGCTGTTAAAAATGCTGAATTACAATAAGCCTGATTATACTGAACAACGAAACAACGATTATTTATACATCTGGAAGAAACCCGCGCATTGGCTTGTGGTTGATAAAGAATTTAACTTTGTTCTTAATATGCTTGACCAAAATCAAGATGTTGAAAGCATAATTACAGATTTTGCTGTAAAGTATAATAAAGATATTAAGCAGGCTAAATCAGAGATTAATCAAGCAATTAATTTTTTAAAATCTAAAAGTATTATTGATAAAGGCAAATCTGGAAAATCGAAAAAGCCCGGTATTGATATTGTCAATATAAATCTTAATATTACGAATGATTGTAATTTGTCATGCAAATGGTGCTACAACGAAAAAATAAAAAATTCTAATCTTGATATCAAACATTTAATCAAATCGTTTAAAGGCATTAAGAATTTAATATCCAAAGAAACAAGTTTGATTGTTCTCGGTGGAGAACCCTTGCTTGAAAAAGAAAAGCTCTTTGAACTTCTTGATTTTACTGACAGGTTTTTAAAGAATCCCACATTAATTGCAACCAACGGAACACTAATTGATAAAGATTTTGCCCGGCGTCTGTACACACACAACGTAGAAATTCAGGTTAGTTTAGACGGTTCTAATGAAAGCGAGAACGATAAAATCCGGGGCAATGGTAATTATAAGAAAGCTTTACAGGGAATTCACAATCTTAAAAAAAATAATGTTTATACGATATTAAGCATGGTGTTTTCAAAAGAAAACTATAATGATATTGAGCATTATTTAGAACTTGGGCTTAAATTAGGCGTTGATGAAGTAAGGTTTATTCCTATGCGTTCGATTGGCAGGGGTAAGGAATTAAAAAGTATTATCCCTGATTTATTCGCTGTATTTAAATATTTCAAGAATCTCATGAAAAATCATCCGGAATATAAGAAATTATTAAAACGTGATTTTTATACCATGCTTTATAATTATTGTAATTATTCTATCAAATACGTTAATTGCGGTATTGGGTTTAAATATTTATTCGTGGATGCTGACGGGAACGTTTATCCCTGTCCCAATCATAAAACTCCGGCGTTTGCTGTCGGTAATATAAATAAAGAAAAGCTTGTTGATATATTTACTAAATCCCGGGTTATGTGCGGTGTGCGCAACGACTATGATATTGAAAATTATCAGAGCTGCTCCAAATGTTATGTATCGCCCTGGTGTTTGGGAGACTGCCGGGGAGAAGTATTTCAGAATTACGGGGATTTAAATAAACCGTCTTTGCATTGCGGAGAAATCAAAAAACTCATTACCGGGATGTTTTGGCTGATTTCAGGAAAAGACAAAGATATATTTTCAGATAAGCAAAATAGCTTGAAAAATTATTATTAATGTTGTACAATATCCATAATCATCTATTTGTCAGGAGTGTTTGATGCAAGTATATGGCCATAGTAATAACTCAATAAAAACTCAGGTATTCCACGTTGGTTATTGTGTGGTTTTTCCTCAGTTAAATAGAGGTAAATTTATTAGTCGTATTAAAAATTTAAATAAAAGCTTTAATGTTAGTTTAATTAAGGGATTAAAAATTAAGAAGATAAAAAAATCTAATCTAAAAACTATTCAAGAATACAAACCTTTAAAAAAACAAAATTCATCTCAAGAAAAATCGAGTAACATTCCTATTGTTGCTTTATTGTTAGTTGTTCCTCTTGTATATATTCTTATACGATATTTTAAAAAGAAAAATATTATAAGTATAATTTCAATATTAGTATTATCTCTTTTATCTATGAATTTAATGTATTCAGATGTAAATGTTGATATTGAAAAGATGTATAAAGAAATAAGCAAAAATCCTAAACATTTTAAAAGCTATAAAAAAGAGAACTTTCGCATACCTAATTTTATAGGTAGGCCTGATTTAGATAATTACTACCCAAAAAGAAGAATCAAATACCGGTTTGAGGAATATAGGTTCTTATACCCTGAATTAGCTACTAAAATACTGGCTTATGCATTTATAATGCCTGCAGCCGAGGCTTTCTACTGGGACCGCCGTAAAGGGTCATTAGTTAAAATTAATCTTTGGAGTTTAAAACAGTACATCCATTTACCTATTGATAAAGAAAATTTCCCGTTATATTTTAATTATGCAAGAGAGTTTTTCATGTATGATGGCTGGGGTACTATGTTTAAACTTGAAGTAATTGAAAAAAAGTATGATAATCAAATTCTAATTATTAGTGCCGGTCCTGATAGAAAATTTAATACTTCGGATGACATTATATTAAAAGAACCTTTATGGTTAACTTTTATGACTAAATTAAATCTAAAATCTTTTTTGATTTTGGAAATGAAAACCCATAAGAATTATTATAGTTATATAGAGACAAAACATCATCTTTTGGAATTTTTATTGTTAAAACCTAGGTTAAATATTAAAAAATTTTGGAAACCTATAATCATTCCAAATGGCAAGGTATATTATACTGATTACAGATATGTTTTTTATTCGTTGTATAAAATATTCATAAAAAATAAAGCAAAGAAAACGAAATCGGATTTCATACTTTGTGTTAACAAATAATTTTAATCAAGAAAGAGATTATAATAATCACGGAAAATAAATATTTTATTTCTTTGGTTCCCCGTTGTTTCTTGTAAAATGTTTAGATTTTCAAAATCATCAATAATGCTGTACGCTGTTTTCAATGTTAAATTAAGTGCGGCGGAAACTTGTGCTGCGTTTGTCACCGGTGTTTTGTATAAATATTCTATTAATTTTTTTGCATTACCGGCTTTTTTATTAAGCGTGATGATTTTTTCATTAACTTTATCTTTTAGTTCTAATATTTTTATAAAAGTATTAACTCCTTTTTCAGCAGTATAAATAACAGCATTAAGAAAAAACTTTATCCAGTGAATAATGTCATTTGATTGTCTCGCTATTGATAGCGCATCGAAGTATGCTAATCTGTTTTTTTCAAAAAAATCCGAGAGATACAATGAAGGCTTTGTTAATAACTTATTATTAACTAAATACAACGTGATAATCAAACGGCCAATTCTGCCGTTTCCATCGAGAAAAGGGTGTATGGTTTCAAATTGATAATGTGCAAGCGCAATCCTAATTAAGTGAGGAACATTAATTTTATCATTATGCAAAAAATTATCAAAATCGTTCATTAATTCATCAATTTCCTCGTGAGAAGGGGGAACATATATTGCATCAGAAAGGCTTGACCCTCCTATCCAGTTTTGGCTTTTTCTGAATTCTCCGGGACATTTTTTTTCACCTCTCGCGCTGTCTAATAATATTTTATGCGTTTCCCGTAACAATCTGCTTGAAAGAGGCAGATTATTCATTCTTTGTATGGCATAATTCATAGCCTTAACATAGTTTTGGACTTCTTGCCAGTCATCCCTTTTTTCTGGTGCAATATCCTGTTTATCCATTAATGCTTCGTCAATTTCGGTTTTAGTGCCTTCTATTTTACTCGATGCATTTGCTTCTTTTATAACGTGCATTTTTATAAACAAATCAATATCCGGCACACTTAAAGAAAAAGCATCTAATTTACCGAGTTTTCCCGTTGCTTCTTCCAACAAAACGTTTATAATGGGCTCTTTCCATGTCCATTCCATGTTAATTTTTGAAGGAGTAAAACTTTGATATTTATACCTTTTTATATAATTTCCTGATTTGAAACTTTGAAAATCCATTTAACCTCGTGTTAATAAATTATAGTAAACATGCCTGATTATAATTATAATACATATAATAATAAAAAAACAATAATTTTTATTTTACTTTAACGCTTTAAAGTAAAATAAAGCTTGCCCTTATTTTACTTTGAGGGTTTTAAGTAAAATAACACGCTTTGTTATTATACTTAACGATTATAATTCGTAAACTTAAAACAGTTATTCCCGTTTTAAGTTAAAGTTTTCAGTTTAGCATTATGAACATGAAGAACGTGTAGGAATATGTATTTTTAATAATAAAATCATCAACTAGTTTTACGGCTTTAAAATCGCGTTTTGATTTTTTATGTGCAACTATAGAAAAGACGGTGTTATTGTTTATATAAATCCGGCGAGAGGGTAGAACAATGAAAAAAGCAGTTTTAGCATGATCAATATTATTATTAATGCAGGTTTTAGGTACTTCAATTTTAATCACACGTTTAAAAGCCCGTTCTTTTAACAAATACACACTAAACAAAATTTATAAAAAATACATTGTTGGCAAAGTTTATCACGGAACTTGTAATTGCAACGGATTTATAAAATACGGTCCTGTTAAACTAAAAACACCGAACAGGGTAACCATAGCGTTAAGGGATGTTAGTCGAGCGGATGCGCCATCCAAACTGATTAAAAAAAATAACTCTAAGAAATGTTCGTTCAATTCCGTTTAATTATAAAATGAATATTAGTGGTATAGGTTTTAAACCGCGTTATACTTATTCAATAAGTATTTTTGTTGATTTGAACATGGATAACAGATATACAAAAGGCGATTTTTATAACGATGTAAGGCTGTCTGTTCCTTTTGATAAAACAAAAGGCAGTATAGTTAAACTTGACGGTTACGTTAGAATAGTAGAATAAATAGAGGGTAGGATAATGAAAAAAACAGTATTAACTTTATCAATCGTATTACTTGTACTCGTTGTTAGCAGCTCTGTATTAAGCACAAAGCTTAACGCAAGGTATCCAATTAGAAAAATCTATAAGAAATACATTTACGGCAAGATAATGCACGCAACGTATTTATATAATAGGTTAAAGATTTAGGCCGGGTTAAACTCAAAACACCGAATGTAGTCTATATTTCTTTACAAGACGTGAGTATAGCCGATGCATCGTCTAAGCACATAAAAACCATTACATATAGAAACGTTAGGGCATTGCCTTTTAACTATAAAATGAATATCCGCGGCATTGGTTTTGTGCCGGGGAACACATATTCTATTTCCGTTCACGTTGATTTGAACATGGATAAAAAATTTACAAAAGGTGAATATTATAATTCCATAATGGCAAGCGTGCCTTTTAACAGGACACGCGGATTCACGGTTAAACGAGATGTATACATGGAGCTGTTAAATTAAATAATATTTTTTGAAAAGTTGAATAATGAATAATATTTTTAGAGGTGGTAATTGTATTTGCCGCCTCTAATTTTTTATGTTTAAACACTTCAATCTAATAAATAAAAACGTGAATTTCGATTTAAATTATAAATTTATTTCTTTCGAATTAATAAATCAAAAAGATTGCTTCGTCAAATTCGCCCTTCGCAGTTGACATTGATCTTGCCGCAAACGCAAGCTTGCTTAAGCATTTATCTCGTAGTGTCTAGTCTTTGCGAGCGGCAGCGAAGCAATCCCATCCGGTTAATTTAACCCGAGATTGCTTTGCCACTTACGTTCCTCACAGTGACATAAACTTTAAAAAATTGTAGTAATTTTTTTAAATCGAATTTCACGTTAAAAACAAAAAACCGTATAAAAAGAAAAGAGCCTTGGGTTATATAAACTTAGGGCTCTATTCCGTGTGGTTATAGGGGGTTTAAATTAAATGTTTATCACTGTTGGACTTATTCTTGACCTTGTTCAGGGGTATATTCAAGTAAATCTCCGGGTTGGCATTCAAGTTCCCTGCAAATTGCATTTAAAGTTGATACCCTTATGGCTTTTGCTTTACCCGTTTTTAAAATCGAGAGGTTCGCGTTTGTAATATCAACGCGTTTTGCTAATTCGCCAAGCGGCATTTTTCTGTCAGCCATTACTCTGTCTATTCTAAAAATTATACTCATTTTTTTACCTCTCTATATAGTTAAGTCGTTTTCTTCTTTTAAAGCAGTTCCATGCTTAAAAATTTCACTGATAACAAGCAGAAACAAGCTGCTGATTAAAGAACCAATACTAAAAGTTAATATTGAAAATATTATAAGTAACTTGCTTATTTTTGACAGAAATTGAACATTATTCATTTGGAAAACAACGTTATTTCTAAGATTGTTAAACAGATATTGTGCTTTTCTTATAATCTGCAGCATTAATGCAGTAACAACAGCAATATACGGGAATATTAACAATTTTAAAATTATATGCAGTTCCTTTATTTTTAAAGGAGTGGTTTCCATTCCCTTGGCAATTTTTGCAAGGCAGGGAGCATCTACCGGAATAACGAATAATACTACTGCCGCAAAAGTTATTGCCAGTATTGAGCCTATAAGTACAAAATACCAAACAACGCGTAAAAATTTATACAAGAATGATGATAAAGATTTTTTGCCTAAATATTTCATATGTGTAATCTCCTATTTAAGATATTAATATTATAAAAAATAAATCTAAATTTGTCAATAAAAATTTATTGTAATTCAATAAAAAAGCATTGTTTTTTAATAAATTTTTATTGATTTCATGGTTTTGGCTGCTAGTGTAAAGCTGATAAACGTAAAAAAAGGTTGATATATATTCATACAGTGTTATTATAGCAAGAGATCAACTAGGAGATACAAATGAAAAAAGGAACATTATCATTATTTTTAATTTTTTTAAGTATGTTATTCACCGTTAATTTAAGTGCATCAACATACAGGCAAACTTATGGTGTATATAAAAATAAGCATGTTAAACTCGTTGTTAAAAGCGTATATATATCCGGATACCGGAGAGATCTTCGCAGGCCGGTAGTATCAAGATATTCAGTTTTTGAAATAACCGCAAAACCGGGCTACAAAATTTTAAACATTTCTAATGTTAAATTAAGAAGAATAACTAAGAAATTTAAAGGATTTAGAGTTATCAGAAAGTATTACAAAAACGGAAAAGTAAATTTTAAAGGCACACTTAGCCGCAGGAATGTATTTACTATCACTTATTTTATCTGCAAAAAAGGTGGAGATACCTGTCAACGGATATCAAAAAAGTTTAAACTCGTGTTAAATGGTTTACC
>CALGPD010000260.1 GCA_937960625.1 uncultured Spirochaetia bacterium
GTATGATACCTAATTTATTACACGGTGACAGATTAATCGTTAATAAATTTACATATGGAGTTAGAATCCCCATATTGGGTTGGAAACTCCCTTCCTTTACAAAACCTCAACGCGGGGATATGGTTGTTTTTCAGACTCCAACTTATAAGAGTGTTGGTTCTTTCAGGCAGTTTCTTAATCTCGTTACATTCGGTATTTTTGAACTTGACAACACTTCAAACAATCCAAGAATATTCGTTAAACGTGCTGTTGGTTTGCCCGGAGATATTATAACTTTTGATATGATAAAAAAGAACGAATACAGAGGTTACCGTAATAAATCTGTTTTTTTTCATAAAATTACAATCAACGGATATACATTTAAAAGAAAGTTTGTTATTCCTGATATTCCAAAAAAGATTTCCGCTGTTAGTTTTGAAGATGAAATATTATCTAAATTATTGGATGAACAGGAAAAAACGTTTTTAAAAACTATTTATAAATTAAACAATGATAGAAATTTTTACGTTTTAAAAAGCGATTTAAATAAAGAGCAGATTAAAAAAGCTTACAAAGTTTTTTGTCATGCTAGTCATGTTTTAAGATATTATAGAGGCACTTCGCCGCTTGATGTTTATATAGAAAATAACGGACGTAAAAAATATAGAGTGCAATATTTTGCAAGGCAGTCTTTAATGAAAGGCACTTTTTATATACCAAAGGAAAATGACGTTGTAACGTTAAAATTAGTCACAAAAAAGAAAAATGTAGATTTCAATACCGGAACTGACATTTATATTTCAGGTCAAATTCTCGTTACTGTTAACGGAAGACGTTCTTTTAGAATGTCCGGCGGTTTGTTTGAAACTTTGTATAATAACATTTATCAAAAGATTTTCCCAAAAAATGTATTAAAAGAATTATCCAAAAAGAAAGTCGCTAATTACAGGATTAGAGATAATTATTACTTCATGATGGGTGATAATAGGGATGATTCAAGTGATTCAAGAATCTGGGGATTACTCAAGGAAGATAACATTATTGGAACTCCGGTGCTAATATATTTTCCTTTTAAAAGATTTAGTGTTGTGGATTAATAACAATATTTATTTTAATTTATTATATTATTAAAAGATTAAGATTACAGGAATATTTATGCTTTCTCATGAATACTATAAGACAGGAAGAGGCAATAAGGAAAGCGGTTTAAAAGACACTTTAAAAACCATTTTTATTGCAATAGGTATCGCTCTTTTTATAAAAATATTTTTATTTGAAGCTTATATGGTGCCAACGAGAAGTATGGAGCCCGGGATTTTACCCGGAGATCATATTATCGTAAATAAATTCTATTACGGTGTTAAACTCCCTGTGCTTGGCTGGAAATTACCCGGGCTATCAAGCCCTAAAAAAGGCGATGTTATTGTTTTTCAGACTCCAACCTATAAAAGCGTAGGAGCATTCAAACAATTCATTAATCTTATTACTTTTGGAATTTTTTCTTTGGATAACACCAAGGACAACCCAAAAAATTACGTTAAACGCGTTATCGGAGTTCCCGGAGATGTTATAAAAATCAATAGTGTATCACAGCAAAATAATACACGTTCGTTAATGGTTAACGGTAAAATTCATAAGCGTAAGTTTTTAAAAAAAATAAATTATTCAACAAAAATAGGAAAATCCTACGCTGAAAAATATACCGAATACGGCCCTAGAAAAAAATACAACATACAATTTATAGATAAAGGTGAAGCCCTTACCGGAGAGTTTTACGTTCCCAAGCAGGGAGATGTTATTACTCTCAGATATATAGGCATTGAAAACAACGCTAAAACCGAAGTCCCTGTAGAAACCGAAACCACAGCAGACGGAAGGAAATTAGCAAGGCCGTTTGCTTTACCAAAGAAATTTGACCCTAAACGTAATTACATTGTAATGGGTACTGTTATTCTCACTGTTAATAATAAAAAGATTATCAAAATAGATGGCGGAAGTTTTGATTCTCTTTATAATAACCCTTCAAATAGAGTTTTCCCCAAAAAAGCTGTATATTTAATGCTGAAAGGACAAAACGTTAAATACAGGTTTAATGATAATTATTATTTCATGATGGGTGATAACCGGGATAGAAGCGAAGACTCAAGAATTTGGGGGCTTTTAAACGAAGATTTAATAATCGGTTCTCCCGCAATGGTATACTATCCTTTCTCCAGAATGGGTTCGGTGGATTAGATTAAATTGTATCCGGGTTTAGGGTTATATATTCATATTCCTTTCTGTAAAGTAAAATGTTCCTACTGTGATTTTTATTCCGTAACTAACAACGAAAATCATTCTTGCTATATTTCTGCTCTGGAAAAACAAGCTGCGTTTTTAGGTAAAACAAATGAAATTAGTACCGTGTTTATTGGCGGTGGCAATCCGGGATGTTTAACATTATCAAGTTTGGAAAAAGTATTTAATTTAATCCATAGTTATGATTTATCCGGCATCAAAGAGTTTTCAATGGAAATTAATCCAGAAAGCGTTACAAAAGAAAAAATTGAACTTTGTAGGGATTACGGAGTAACGAGAATCAGTATGGGAGTGCAGTCTTTTAATGAAAGGACTTTGAAAACTTTAGGCCGTAATACTGGAAAAAAAGCTATTTTAAACGCTCTTGAAATTGTTAAAGGTTTTAATAATATTGACCTTAACCTTGATTTGATTTTTAATGTGCCGGGGCAGAGTTTAAATGATTTTAAAAAAGATGTTGACAGGGTTGTTAAAATAAATCCTGATAGTATTTCTTGCTACAGTTTGATATTAAGCCGGGGAACAGAACTTACTAATAAAGTTGAAGCAGGAGAAATTTCATTGCCTGATGAAAATTTATTCGTTGAAATGTATTATTATTTGCATCAAGCCATGAAACAAAACTCATATAATTTTTATGAAATTTCCAATTTTGCGAAAAAAGGTAAAACATGCCTGCACAATGAAAACTATTGGCAGCTTGGTGAGTATATCGGCATAGGTGCATCCGCATCGGGTTATTTAAACGGATACAGGTATACCAACTTTTCAGATATTGATAAATACATAGAGTTAACAACGCAAAATATAGAACCTTATGAAAAAGAGAAAATTACGCCTGAGAATCAATTAATCGAGTATTTAATGTTAGGTTTAAGAACTACAAATGGAATTACAACGGATAAATTAAGGGATTTAAACTCCTTGTGTGAACAGAATAGATTTCATAACATTCTAAATGAAATTAATAAATTAGTTGATAATGATTATTTAACGAAATCGGGAAAAAATATCTGCTGCACAATTATGGGAATGACAGTGTTAGATGAAATACTGCTTCGTCTTGTTTAAATTATAAATAGTAACGGGATTAAAAATCGGATATAAAGTCATTGACTTTTACAGTATAAATCTCTATTATTTGCATTGTAATTAGATATAGTTTATTTTAATATTTTAATTAATATTGTTTTTCCTGTAAAATACTAATCTTGACTTTAAAAAATTTATTTATTAATTTTCGTCTGTATTTGAGCTATATATAGGAGTGCTAAACATGGCAGAGACCGATAATGATACATTAAAAAAACAATTAAAAGATAACATTACTGATAGTGGAATTGAAGAATTAATAATAACCAAACAAAAATTGGAAGAAAAAGAAGACACTATCGAAGAATTAAACAAAAAAATAAAAGAATATGAAGAATTATTAAAACGTAAAATGGCTGATTTTGAGAATTATAAAAGAAGGGTAAAAACCGAACTTGATGAAAAAGAAAAAAGAGCCAATCAAAAGCTTATTGAAGATGTTTTACCCATCGTTGATAATTTTGAAAAAGCCATTGAAGCTGCAGAAAATAATTCCGACTTCGATGCTCTTTTTGACGGTATTAAACTTATTGAAAAACAGTTTAAGCAGGTGCTGTCTAAATACGATGTTCATCCCCTTGAAACCATAGGCAAAGAATTTGACCCGAATTTACACGATGCTTTGATGATTGATGAATCCGGTGAATACGACCATGATACTGTAATCAAAGAATGGCAAAAAGGTTATTTAATGGGTGAAAAAGTAATAAGGCATGCCCAGGTCGTTGTTGGTAAAGCAAAACAATCCGCAGGGCCTGTTTCCGGTGTAGACAGCCAGCAAGAGCCTGTTGAAGAGCAATCAGTACAGAATAATGCAAGCAGCGATGATGATTCTATAAATGAAGAATATACACCGCCTAAAGGCGATGCTCCGGAGCAAAAAGAGCACAAGGATGAAGCTGCTTCGGGTTCTTAATATTGGGATATTTCCCGGAGGAAATCATTTAAAAAATGGCAAATAAACGTGATTATTATGAGATATTAGGTGTTTCGAAAACAGCTAGCAAAGATGAAATAAAATCAGCATACCGTAAACTCGCAATTAAATATCACCCTGATAAAAATCCTGATAACAAGGAAGCGGAAGACAAATTTAAAGAATGTACGGAAGCTTATGAAATTTTGGGAGACCCTGAAAAGCGTTCGCTTTACGATAAATACGGCCATGCCGGGGTAAAAGGCATGGGTGGAGGTTTTTCCGGCGGCGGAGATTTCTTCGGCGGGTTTTCTGATATATTCGATGGATTTGAGGATTTGTTCGAAGGTTTTTTCGGCAGAACCAGAGGTGGTTCAGGCCGGGATAGAAGAAACCGTGGTAATGATTTACGCTATGACCTTGAAATCACTCTAAAAGAAGCAATATTCGGAACGGAAAAAAATATTCAGGTTGTGCGTCCAGAGGCTTGCGAGACATGTAGCGGTAAAGGCGCTGAAAACCCTGATGATGTGGTAACGTGTACCCGTTGTAACGGCACGGGCCAGGTAGTATTGTCACAAGGATTTTTACGAGTTAGCCAGACATGCCCTTCCTGCGGCGGCGCGGGGTTTACTCTACGAAATCCGTGTAAAACATGCGGTGGAAGCGGAACCAAACAAAAGAAAAGAGATATTAAAGTTAGAGTTCCAAAAGGTGTTGAAAACGGAACACGCTTAAAAATGACCGGTGAAGGCAGTGCAGGGCGTTTTGGCGGCCGGAGCGGTGATTTGTATATCATTATTCACGTTACACCGCATAAATTTTTTGAACGTCATGGTGACCATCTTGTTTGTGAAGTTCCTATATCATTTACTCAAGCAGTATTCGGTTCTGATGTTAAAATTAAAGGCCTTGATGATAAATTTATAAAAGTTAAAATTCCTTCAGGAACAAATCACGGCGATCAGGTGAGAGTACGCGGTGCGGGCGCTCCTTCGGTACATTCATACGGACAGGGGGATTTAATCGTGATAGTTCAAATTGAAATACCAAAAAAACTTTCTTCACAGGAAAAAAAGATTTTACAGGAATTTGCTAAAACTCACGGTGAAAATGAAACCCCTGAGCCAACGGATTTACACAAGAAGCGTAAACAGTCAAGCTGGTAATAAAGTCTTTTATTTTAATCCGTATATATTATCAATTAGTAAACTGAAGGAATACT
Organism: uncultured Spirochaetia bacterium; assembly: GCA_937960625.1. Taxonomy (GTDB): domain Bacteria; phylum Spirochaetota; class CALGPD01; order CALGPD01; family CALGPD01; genus CALGPD01. Next base: position 5,511 of record CALGPD010000260.1, read on the forward strand.
TTTTATTTATTGTTTTGTATTGACCCCCTGTAAAAAATAGTATAAACTATATATTAGGTAAAAAGGGAATGTTTTCGAAAATCAAAGTAAAATCAATATTTTTTATTATTATTTTTTCTATACCGCTTTTTAATTTAAAATGTGAATCTTTAGATACAAATAACTATAAAATCGTTTTTCAGAGTAACCGCAATGGTAATTTTGATATATTCATGATGGACACTGACGGTAACAATGTTGAACAGATTACTACTCATGGAAATGATGATATAATTCCATTTATTTCCAGAGACGGAACTAATATTATATTTCAAAGCGACCGCGATGGTGATGATGATATATATAGAATAAATTTGTATACTAAAGTTGTAACACAATTGACCTTTAATGCAGCAGGGGATTGGGCTCCAAAATATTATTATAATGATCAGAAAATCATTTTTCATAGCAATATGGGTGGCTCTTTTGAAGTCTATTCAATGAATAAAGACGGAACCGGTTTAACGCAGATAACTAATAATCCTGGCTTTAACAACAGAGCGCCTAATGTTTCACCTTCAAATTTAAGATTTGTATTCGACAGTGACAGGACCGGAGACAGCGAAATATACATTGCAAATATAGACGGAAGTAATGAAATCCGGCTTACTTATAATATTGGATTTGATGATAAACAGGCGAAAATATCGCCAAGCGGTACTCATATAGTTTTTGTCAGTAATATGGATGGAGATTATGAAATTTACAAAATGAAAATAGACGGATCTGATGTTAAACAATTAACTTTTAATTCAGCTAGCGATCTTAATCCAAATTTTAGCCCGGACGGTACTTTAATTGTTTTCAAAAGTAACCGCACAGGCAATGAGGAAATATTTACTATGGACATTTACGGTGGAAATGTCAAGCAATTAACAGATAATGCAGCAGCTGAAAGATTTCCTAGCTTTTCCCCTGTTCCAATTTATAACTAAATTAAAGATGCTTATTCTCCGTTAAATACAATGCCTGCATAGCCTACGAAGTTGGATGTATCACCCATAACATCAGCTGAGGTATAATAATCAATCAAAGTTGATTTCGGATTAGCAATTGTTTCAATTACACCGGAAATTACACTTGCCGCTGCCCCGGGAGAACACGATGACATGTTTTTAACAGCGTGATTAATTGTTTCTTCTGCTTTTAATTCAAGCATTTTATCTACAATTGCTTTGTCGTTTTCGTTTTTAACCCATTCATGAGCTTTGTTGCCAATGCCTTTGGGGGAAAAACCGTATCTGGGGCCGTAATGTGTTAAATCAAGGCTGCCAATTAAAACGAATTTTCTCCCAAGTTTCTTAGCAGATTCAGCACATAATTTTCCAAGTTCAACGGCTTTAATTGACATAGGTGACCTGAATGCGCAGAGTTTCGCCTGAGGGAAAAAGTGTTTAATAAACGGAAGGTTTACTTCTACCGTGTTATCCGCAACGGATGAGGATTCTTCTTTGCAGATTGATTTAATTTCTCCGCAAAGTTCAAGGTCATTTTCAACCATACCCAGAGGCGTTTCAAAATACTGTTCCGTGAAAATTCTCGGTGTCTCAGGGCCTAAGTGGCCTCCGAATAAAAACACGGTGTCCGGATTGGTTTTTGAAAGTAAACTGATACACCTGCATGCAAGTTTACCTGAAAAATACCACCCTGCATGAGGAACAACAGCTCCTATTGGGTTGGTAATTTCAGGAGCATTAAAACCGGATAAAAACTCGTTGAAAGTATCGTGTAAAGCATTTTCAGATTTTGGATACCACCCGTCAGGTAATATCATACGCCGTGTTTTCATATTACCATTTTACAGTAGAGTATAGGATTTATCAAGGATTTTAGACTTTTTTTTTATTAAGTTATTGTTTAAAAAATATGTATAGGTTACGGTATATTTTTAATCTGCAAATAACTTTTAATTATTATTTTATGTGTATTATTGCATTGCTGTAGTTATAATATGCATATGGGTGTGGATGTAATGAAAAATGTAATGTATAAATATTGAATTTTGCGTTTCTAGGTGTTATACTTTATAGTATAGTGAGGTAAAGTATATGCCTGGGTCCCCCTCCTATCACCCGGCTTACCTCACTTTTTTTTATTATGCACAGGGTTATTAAACCGTAAGTTATGCGTGTATTTATACGTTTTCAACACAAATCAATTTGACAAAGTTATATTACAAATATTGTTCAGGGATTATAACAGCGCCGTGCCGAAGTATTTTATATGGTTCTTGCCTGATATCCAAAATGGTAGACGGTGTATTGCCTAAAGTTTTATCAATTACAATTAAACTGCATTTTTCTTCAAAAATTTTTATTAAATTTTCCGGATTATCCGGTATAGGTTCTCCGGACAAGTTAGCGCTTGTGGATATACACGGTTTATTTATCAGCCCTGTTAGTTTATTAAGTAACGTGTTCTCCGGATATCTTAGGGCAATAGAGCTGTTTTCAGTTTTGATGATTTTTGAGTTTACAATAAATGTTAGCGGCGCAGGAAGAATTCCAAATATCGCCCTTGGAATTTCTGTCGCGCTGTATTGTTTCAGCATATCAATGCTGTTTACAAGATGGATAAAGGGTTTTTCATCCCTTATTTTTGCATCCCTTATTTTTTTTTCAAGGATTTGATTATCATATGCGCAGAAAAATCCGTGAACTGTATCCGTTGGTATAATTACAAGTTCATTTTTATCCAGTTCTGACATTACGTTTGATATTATTTCATTTTGTGTATGTTCATTAACATGCATTATTTTTGTCATGATTTTAAAACCGATTGTTCGTTATTCACTTGACTATTTGCTGCCTGAGTGATAATTTTTGTTCGTTATTAAATATAATAACAAAGTTTTTTTTTATTAACTTTTGGAGGAATATTATGTTCAGCGGAGCTATTACCGCAATAGTAACACCGTTTAAAAACGGTAAAATTGATTATGATGCTTACGAAAAAATCATTGAATTCCAGATTGAACAGGGAATAAACGGAATAGTTCCCTGCGGTTCAACCGGAGAATCTGCGACAATGAGCCATGATGAACATAAGGAGTTTATTGACTTTACAATAGAGAAGGTAAATAAACGCGTTCCTGTTATTGCCGGATCCGGCAGTAATAATACTTCAGAAGCAATAAGTTTAACCAAAGCTGCGGAGAAATCCGGCGCAGACGGCGCTTTGTTGATTTCACCGTACTACAATAAGCCTATGCAGGAAGGGCTTTATCAGCATTATATAGCTATTGCAGATGCTGTTGATGCGCTGCCTTTAGTTTTATATAATGTACCTGGAAGAACCTCACGGAATATTGATGTTGATACGGTTATACGTTTATCGGAACATAAAAATATCGTTGCAATAAAAGAAGCATCAGCAAACATAGAGCAAATGACAGAGATTGTTCAAAAAACTCCGGATGACTTTGCACTGATTTCCGGAGATGATGCTTTAACTTTACCTTTGTATGCAATTGGAGGCAAAGGCGTTATTAGTGTTACATCGAATATTTTGCCCGGAAAAGTTGCCGAGCTTTGTCATTTATGTGAAAGAGGCGATTTTGACAGCGCCCGGAAATTAAATCAAGAACTTTATCCTATGTTTCAGGCAATGTTTATTGAGACAAACCCTATACCTGTAAAAGAGGCAATGGGAATGATAAAGAAATGTGAGCCTGAACTCCGCTTACCTTTAACCGAAATGGATAAAGAGAATAAAAAGAAACTTCGCGCTGTATTGAAACAATACGGATTTTAATTGAATGAAGCTGTGTTATAAGTGTGGATATAAGTTTGCAGATGATTTTAAACCTGGAAGAAGAGACGAGTGTCCTAAGTGTACTGCTGATGTACATGTTTGTTTAAACTGTACTTTTTATGATAATTCATATAATAATGATTGCCGGGAAACAAGCGCTGAAAGAGTAGTGGATAAGGAAAAATCTAACTTTTGTAGTTATTTTTCTTTTAAAACCGGCAATATTTCAACTTCAAAAGATGTTAATAAGGCTAAGGAAGATTTTAATAATTTATTCTCTGATTAGTATAGAAATAGGTATATTCAGTGATAAACGAAAATGAAATTGAAGTCAGAATTGGTGAAATGCAAATTTCTACCTCACCAAAAATTCTGAAAGCTATATTGGGGTCATGTGTTGCTGTAATTTTATACGATAAAGTCAATCTTGTGGGCGGCCTTGCTCATATTTTTTTACCTAGAAAATCAATGTCCCTTAAAAATGAAGTTCAACCTGATTCACGTTTTGCGGATACTGCTGTTCCAACATTACTCGATGCTGTTATCAAAACAGGGGCAAATAAACATAATTTAGTTGCATATATCGTTGGTGGAAACAACGTTTTAAATTATAAAAGACATGAAGGTAAGTTGACTATTGCTGAACAGAATATCAAGGCTTCAGTGGATGCCATTCAAAAAGAAAATTTATTTATGATAAACCTTGGAGTTGGTAAGGAAACCGGAACCAAGGTTAAATTTTATTTAAGAACAGGAGATGTTGAAGTAGTTGAGATGAAAAAAATAAATACATAGGGGATATAAATGAATCAGGAATTATTTGAAGTAAATACAAAAGAGGCTTTATTGCATTTTTTTGTATCCATACTTGGTGA
>CALGPD010000261.1 GCA_937960625.1 uncultured Spirochaetia bacterium
AATATGGTATGGTTTTAGTTATAAAGATGCCGGTTCGCAATCTTCAGCTACTTTACCTGATTATCTTGATTCAGGTATTGGGTTTTCTTTTTTCAGGCAGGAAACATTTAATATTAGTTTAGCAATAAATATTTTAAAGACAGTTAAGATTAGTACCGGATTATTGTACAGTACAAAAGGAATGATACCCGAATGGATGGATGCATTTTATTTTATTTCCCGTAAGCAAAAAGCAAATTTATTTTTAGATACTTCTGAAAGCCAGGGTAAATTCGGTTTTCATGTTTCTGTAATTTTTTATATTAAAAATGCCATTGAAATTAATACAAGATATTTCTTTATGTCGGGTGCTTCAAAGAGTGATGATAAATTCTATTTTTCCATAAGTTCAGTTAAAGGGGCATTATGGAAATTTCATGTCAGGTTTATTTATGAAAAAATTGATTTTTACAGTTCCATTTCTAATTTCTTGAAAAACTGCCTATTAACTTTTGAAATCGGATTTATCTGGAGTGAAAACATACAGGTTGTAGGAGTAGCGAGGAAATTTTACGATAATTCGGAAATAGATTACAGGACTTTTCAACTGGAAACCCGCCTTACATTTTAATATTTTAATAAATGTTTGCCTAAAAATTATCTAATTTGTAAATTTAGCTAACTTTTAATTAATGAAAGACTAAATAATATTACAACAGGAGATTTAATGAAACTTCAACTTTCAGATAAAATTAATATTCCGGAAAGCGGAGAGAAAATACAATATAAAGACAACGAATTAATAGTACCGGATAATCCTATAATTCCCTATATCATAGGGGACGGTATAGGTTCGGATATTTGGGCAGCAGCAATGCCGGTTTTCAACGCAGGTGTGGAAGCTGCATTTGGAAATAAAAAGAAAATCGAATGGATGGAAGTATATGCAGGCGAGAAAGCCTATGAAATATATAAAAATATTTTCCCTGATGACGTGTTAATTGCATTGAATGAATACGTTGTTTCTATAAAAGGGCCTTTAACAACGCCGGTTGGAGGAGGGCACAGGTCTTTAAACGTTACTTTAAGGCAGGAGCTTGATTTATATGCATGTGTGCGTCCTGTAAAATACTATGAAGGTGTTATTTCACCCGTACGCCATCCTGAAAGAGTAAATATTTTAATATACAGGGAAAATACAGAAGATGTATATGCTGGGATTGAATGGGAAGCTGACACAAAACAATGTAAGCGTTTAATTGAGCATCTAAATAACAGCTACAAACTTCACTTACCTTATGATTCAGGCATAGGAATAAAACCTATTTCTAGAAAGGCAACCAGACGCATTGTCAGAAAAGCTATAATCAACGCAATTGAAGAGAACTATAAAAGCGTAACTTTAATGCATAAAGGTAATATTATGAAATATACCGAAGGCGCGTTTAAAGAGTGGGGTTATAAACTTGCTGCTTATGAATTCGACGGCCAGGTGATTACCGAAAGTGATCTTAATAAAAAATACGGCAAACAAATTCCGGAAGGCAAGGTTGTTATTAAAGACAGAATTGCAGACAACCTTTTCCAGCAGCTTTTATTACATCCTGAGGATTATGATATTGTTGTTGCCCCTAACTTAAACGGTGACTATGCTTCTGATTTTCTCGCTGCTCAGGTCGGAGGGTTAGGCCTTGCTCCGGGCGGTAATATTGGAGACGGCACAGCGGTTTTTGAGGCTACTCACGGCAGCGCGCCAAAGTTTGCTAACACAGATACAATGAATCCCGCATCATTAATGCTTTCCGGTGTAATGATGTTTAAATATCTAGGCTGGACAGAAGTTGCGGATAAAATTGATAAAGCAATAACAGCGTGTATTAAAAAAGGCCTGGTAACTCAGGATTTAGCAGAGGAGCGTAAAGACGCTAAAGTGTTAAAAACATCTGAGTTCGGTAAAGCCGTTATTGATAATATTCAGTAAAAACGATTAGTATTTTGGCATAATATTTTAGTTTTTATACAAACCAGATAAAATAGATTGACCGGTTAACTACTTGTTGGTAATGTTTTTTTATAATGGATATACTTGAATCATATAAAATTTTAGGTGTTTCAACAACTGCTGATATGGATGAAATAAATAGCGCGTTTAAAAAGCTTGCCAAGAAATTTCACCCTGATGCAAATCCTGATAAACTCGATTGGGCTCACAAAAGGATGAGCGATTTAAATATGGCTTATCAGGTTGTTGTAGAATATAAAAAAACGGGCAAAACCGATGGCGGCCGTCCCGGGCCTACTATTAGTGACTTTTTAAAAAATTTATTTAAAAAAGACAGTTTTTTTTCTGAAGAGAATATTAGAGACGGTTTTAAAAATTCAGAAGATAAAGCCGGAGATGATAGTCAACAAGAGAAGCAGGCTTCTTATTATGAAAAACACCCTAGTTATGAAGAGTTAAAAAAAGCTGCTGAAAAACGTCAAAATATTATCAGCAGTGTTTCAAAAAATTTTAAGGTAAAAAGAGATTTTATTGATGAAGCCATGTTTGTATATTATCAATACAAACTATATAAACGCGGGCTTAGAAGTGAAGGCATAGGCAGGTTAAAATTCGGTGATGTAAAACGAAATATCAAAAAGGGACTTGTTGAAATTGATAAAATTTACAAAAGCTGTCCTCTTGAAGACTTGAAGGAAGAATTGGCTTTATACATCGGCTTTGTAGAGAAATTTAAAAAGTTTATTGACTGCAAAGATTATCTTGCGTCTTATAAAAAATTAGATAATGTTGAAGCTTTCAGGTTTTACCGCCGTGGCAGCGAAAAACTGGATAAAGCGTTCAGTTATGTTTTTTTTGAAACCAAAACAACGCAAAAATTTTTCCCTCAAATCAATTTGACAAACCTATTGAGCATGGCAATGGAGAATTTTATTTTTATCGGGGAACAATATTCCCAGACTCCTTTTGCAGTTGATTCTAATTTAAAAGCCGACCTTCTCGATGCTTTTTATAGATTATATATAAAAAATTTTTTTAAGTAGTTTTTTATAATCATTTTTTTCTACGAGTGTTTGAATAATCAGTTAAAGGAGGAACGATGAAGAATAAATCCATTACAATAATTTTATTAAGTTTGATTTTATTAGTTTCAGGCCAAAGCCTTTTTTCAAGAAGTAAAGTTAAATTTTATTTAAATAAAAACGTAAAAATAGAAAATCATGCAAGATTAAAAACGAATATTAAATCTCTGCCATACAACTTGAATCATGCATCCTTAAAGAACGGCATTTTAACTATATATGTAAGTTATTGGTCAAAAACATCTTTAAATCAGTTCACTTTAGTTATTGCAAACCCAAGACGTAAAACAATCATTTTTACTAAAGACGCTTTTTTATATAGAACTTCCGGACAATCTACCGGAAGGCTATATAGAACTGATATACTCCGGTTTAATTTAACGCGTTATAAAAATGCGGCAATTTATCTTTACACCGGCAGAAAAAAGTATAAATTACTTAGATAAACAGATAATTTGCTTAATAGAATAACGAATAATTTATAACCGCAAAATGAACTGTGTTAAGATTCAATTTTTTTTCTATCGGCTTTTTTAATGATGATTATAATTTCAGTTATAATTTATTTTGTATGACAGGGTATAAAGCCGGATTAATATTGAATTTTAAAAACCCAATGTTTGAATGGGGAAACTAATTTTGTCCTGATTAAAACCATTTCAAATTATATGTATATTGTGTCTATTTGAGTCGACCTTGCGGTTCTAAAATTATTATATCAGGGATAAAGCGAAATGGTATAAACCGGTTTCCGCGTTATTTCTCAAGTATCTTCTTTGCGAAATCAAGTTCGATTTGCTTTTCGTTATAATTTTTACCCGATTTTTCAAGTTTGCTTAATTCCGCTTTTAGTTTTTTATTGTAACCTGCTTTTTCAAGTTTTTTATGATTAGCTCTGCAAACAGGGCAGTAATATACCTTTGCCTGTCTCGGCATACCCTTTTCATATATACATCCGCCAAGTTTATGAAAATTTGCATTGGCAACGTATTTAACGAAAACAGATTCAGGGAATTGAGGTTTAATAAGCCCGTATCTAATTAAAACGACTTGTTTTTTCATTTTTACTTTGTGAATTTCGCAAACGTTCTTTTCATCTTTTGTGTAATCTTTTATAGCTGGTGAACAACTTATTATTAATACGGTGAATAAAGCTAAAAAAAAATTCTTTTTCATTGTGTTTCCTTATTTTGATTTGTATTATAGAAATTATAGTTTATAAAAATTATTTTTTCAATTTTAACCGGTTTTAATTTTTTAGATTTAAAACGTTTTAGGAGGTTTTATGAAAATAAGCAGTAAACCCGTTATTCTCGTTTTGTTGATTTTAGTATTTGCTCTGGGAATTTTTATAGGTATTGATTTAATAAGTTCACAAAACTCCTTATCAAATGTTTATAAAGGTTTATTAAAAGAACGCAAGCTTAGAACCGGATTAGTAATAAATTATTCAAAATATGTTCAGGATTTAAGCGTTATTCCTGATGCGCTGTTTAACAAAATTTATGATAATATTGAAATTAAATCAATCAAGGATTTTAAGTTAAATCTGGAAAACCTTTTAAAAAATTATCCTGATTTGGTTAAAGACTTTTTTGACCTGCTTAAAAAAATCAAAGGCATAGAGAACGTATTAAATCAAATTACAAGCTTATTAAAAGAAGGCGGTTTTGATTCAGCTAAAAAACAGTATTTAACCCTTAGAAAATTAAATAAATCCGTTGCCCATATATTTAAAAACTTATTAGAAAAATACGATGGACTGATTACAAAAAAAACCGCGGATATTAAATTCCGTAAGCGTAAAATATACATTGTTCTTTTTATTGAATACTTGATTATGGCAGTACTTTTGATTTTCACAGCAGTCATTGTATTTAACTCTAACAAGGTTTAGATATGGCTTTTGCTTAAACCCCCGGCTTGTTTTGCATTACGTTGGTTTTTCCGTTTGTACAGAAATCCCCGGTTTATTTTGTAAACCATGTCTCCGGTTCATACCTTAAAAGAAGAGCCAGGGATAATTGTTTAATTTGAACCACTAAACACGCTAAATAGGTAAATCACTACGATTGCTTTTATTTTAAATGTTGCTTGAAGTATTTAAACTTTGATTTTTATTTTACCGCACACGCGCACAAAATCCGCACAGCATAAGAGAATTAAAAGAAAAGAAATTAACGCGGAGGAAGCAAAATACGCAGAGGGTATGAAGATACTTAGGCGTGAGTTAAATATAAAACATTTGCTTACTGATTTAATTCTTGCTTTAATCAGGATTTATTTTACGCTCATTGTATGGTTTGAGTTTTCGTTGCATTTAACAATGTTTGACATTAAGGTTTACCTGAATTCAACCTCAAACTAAATTAATTTAAGTAACTATATACTTTTATGTTCCTAATTTCCGGTGTTAATTGAAGACAAGAAAAAGCTTGAAATTTAATTTAAAATATCCGAAAATATTATATGAGGAAAGAATAATGGCTAAAAAACAATTGAATGAATATAAACACTTTGATGATAAAGACCTTGAACCTATGACAACTGAAGAATTTGATAAGTTGATTGAAAATTCAGAAGAGTATCAAGAATATAAAGATTTGACTTTAGAAGAAGTGAAACAAAAATGTGTTCAAGAAGTACTTGCCAAACTAAATCCAGAGACTTAATAATGCTGACTTAATTCGAATATATATAAAAGCCATAGATTTTTTACTAGGCTTCATATACCATTTATTAACTAATAATTCATCAATTACAATTTTCAATATTACATCAAAAAGATTATCAACAAAATCAGGTTCATTCTTTTGATAATGATTTAATATTGTTGAAGGCTTATTTTTTTCATTTTGCAGTTTTTCAACAAAAAACCTTAATAATTCTTTATCTGCTGTAAATAAAGTATGATTTACAATTTTGTCTTTTTGATTTAATAAAAGATTTCGGATAAAATTTTCAATTATTGATATTCGTTTAAATAAAATAGAAATAAATTCAGCCATCTCAATTAAAATTTCAGTCAATTTTTTCATAAAGTTAACTTTATGAAAATATGCAAATTCATTTATTTTAGTACATATAAGTATATAGTTACCTTAATTTATATATCTTTTTATATCCGGGCTTGACTATAACGTATAATTCCATATAAGTTTATATCAGAATATTTTTAAATTACGGGAGGGGGAATGAAAGACTATTACCTTATTCTTGAAGTCCACCCAAAAGCAAGCAAAGAAATAATACAGCAAGCTTATAGAACTCTTGCAAAAATATATCACCCTGACAATAAAACCGGGAATGAACAGAAAATGCAGGATATTAACGAAGCTTATGAAATTTTACTCGATGATATAAAACGCGCTGAATATGATTATGAACACCCCGGACTTTATAGTGAAAATAAAAATCAGGCTTTTGTTATGGATTTGGAGCTTCAGGAAAAAGAACGTGAAATCAAACTAAAGCAGGCAGAATTAAAACGTAGAGAACGAGAAGTTAAAATCCGCGAGCAGGCATATGAAGAACGGGTTAAAAAGAACGAAAAAATATCTAAAATCAAACGGAAACTTGAAACACAGGATAAAATCGCGGAATTAAATGACCCTGAGGTGCCTGAAAATAAAAAATATCAATATCTTAAAGATTTAATACGCCAGGGTAAAAGCGTTGTTCAGCCTTTAAAACAGGCCTTTCCCGCAGCAACAGCGAGAACGCGTTTTTATATAATCCAGGCTTTGGCGGAAATCGGGGATGATTCAGCATCGTTTTATATTCAGGCATTGGATGACCCTGATGAATTTGTCCGCGCGGAGGCTCTTCATACTTTAGGCGTTTTAAAGGAAAAAAAAGCCGGAGAAGTTATAACGTTTTTACTCGATGATGATAGCGGTATAGTTAGGAAAGAAGCTTGTTTTGCTTTAGGGCAGACAGGGTATACTCCTGCTGCTGATAAACTTTTAAAAATAGCTAAAAAAAAGAAAGAGAAAATGGAAGTGCGCATTTCCGCGGTTCAGGCGCTCGCGCTTTGCGGAAATACTGAAACATCAGAAACCCTGCAAAAACTCGCTATTGATAAAAACGAGAATTTAAAAAGGGCAGCGGAAAAGTCGTTGTTTTTATTAAACCAGAAATCTTATTTTATTAACAAAGGTGTTTAACCGCTTACTATAGGATATTATCATCGAAAATTTTTCACTTTACACTGATATAATAAAAGCAAAGTTAATTAAACGGGAGAATAGGTTTATTGCAGCTGTTGAACTTGACCGAGTAGTGCATAAAGTTCACGTTCCCAGCACGGGAAAAATGGCTGAATTATTTGTTCCCGGAGTAACTGTTTATCTCTCACCTGCTAAAAATATAACGAGAAAAACCAGATATACATTGGTTGCTCTGGAGAGAAAGGGAAAACCGCGTTTTGTTGACAGTATTACTGCTAATAAGGTTTTCGCAAAACTTTTTTCCGTTATGCCTGATTTTAAGAAATGGAAAATACAGGCGTCCGAATATACTTACGGGCATTCACGGTTTGATTTTTTACTGCAAAGTAAAAATTCAAAAGCATTGGTGGAGGTTAAAACGTGCACTTTGATTGAAAACTCGTTGGCTGCATTCCCTGATGCTGTTTCTACCAGAGCTGTAAAACACATTCAGGGTTTAGTTAAAGCTAAAGAAAACGGGTATGATGTTTTTATCGTTTTTCTAATCTCAGATAATGCTAAATATTTTATTCCTGATTATTATACTGATCCGGATTTTCACAAAGCTTTTATGAACGCTTATGAAAAAATCAATATTTTTGCTTATTCTTATGAAATTGATGAGAGTTTAAATATTCCATTAAAAGTAGGGCTGGTAGATATCCCTTATGAGAAATTAAAAAGCTTAAATCTAAATACAGGGAGTTATATTATATGTTATCATCAAGAAAACGGGCAAAAAATTAAAATCGGCAAAAATAGAGAATACTATTTTGAGGCAGGTTATTACTTATACGTTGGCAGTGCCTTGAATTCGTTGTCAGCCCGAACTTCAAGGCATAAAAAAAAGGTAAAAAATAAGAAATGGCACGTAGATTATTTACACCCGCCTATGAAATACATTAAAACGTATAATTTTAACGCGCTTGATATTGAATGTGAAATATCTAAAAAGCTTGAGGAATTTGCAGAAGTTATTCACGGATTTGGAGCGAGCGACTGCCGCTGCGCCGGGCACTTGTTTTATCTTGAAGAAAATCCAGATAATTGTGATAGGTTTATTGATTTTTTATTTACAACGCGTTTTCGCTCGGATTATTTTGATTGATAGTAGCGGAAATCTGCTCCCTATTCTAAAAACTTTAAAACAGGGAGGGTCCGCTATTTTATTATTCGGAGGATTTCTTTATTCAAAGAAAATTGTTATCGTATATATTATATCAAATTCTGTGCCAAGTTTATTATGGTGTTTTGTTCGCTAAATGGCTAATAATAAGGGTTTATATGGGTTATTTTGGAAAATACCCAAGGTTTAATAAAATGTGTGGCAAATTTAATACAAAAGGGTTGTGGCATTTTTGCAACAATTATAATTTTGCTGCAAAATTATACCGGTTTTCAACGGCTAATAATGAAATAATTTAAAGAATTAATAAATATTTATTGTATTAGAACATGCAATTGCCTTTTCTATATTTTCGTGTTTTTTTTGAAAATTTTTTCAAACAAAAAAAACGGCAGCAATGTGTATTGCTGCCTCTAATAATAAATTCTACTTGTTTTAATTTTTAATAAGGTATCCCACATTTCTATTCGTTTTTATAAAGTATTTATTAGCAACACGGATGAGGTCGGCTTTGGTCATGTTTATTATACGTTTTAACCGTGTTTCAAGAAAGTACTTATAATTACCAAGATATGAACCGTCACCAATAGTTTGAGCAACGTCTTTTATTTTTACTATTGAAGAATAATATATTGAAACGAATTTATTTTTTGCTTTTTCAATATCATATTCCCTAATTTGCCCGCGTTTAAATCTTTCTAACTCTTTGTATACTTCTTTTTCTATTATTGGTAAATATTTTTTATTCCTTGCTGCAAAACTTATAGCAAAAGGCGCGCTATGTACCCTAAGGTATTGTCCGCCGGAAATTCCCAGAGCAAGGCCGGTTTGAAGAACGAGTTTTCTAACCAAACGGCTTGACCTACCTCCGAAAAGTATTAACTCAATTACTTCCATGGCAGAAGAATCTTTATGCGTTGCTTTTGGCCCGTGAAAATAAATTAGCCCTCTTGGCACTTGAACGTGTTTTTTAAATACAAAACGTTTTTCTTTTGTTTGTATCGGTTCAGGAGTAAAATCAGGACGGTCGACTTTTTGAGGTTTAATTCCCGCGAAGTATTTTTTTATTAGTTTCATGGTTTTGTTAATATCTATATCACCGGTTACTATTAAATCTGCGTTGTTTGGAGAATAAAACCTTTTATAATATTGACGCATTATTTCTGGGGTTAGCGCTTCAACCTGTTCTTTTCTTCCAAGAATAGGTTTTCCGTAATTGCTTTTTTCATACACTTTTTGAATAAATTGTGTCCAGAAATATCCCATAGGATTATTTTCGCTTCTATTACGTAATTCTTCCAATACAACGAGTTTTTCAGATTTAAATTCTTTTTCATCTATTGTAAGATTAACCATTCTCTCGGCTTCTAACCTTAAACCAAGCTCCAGGGCATTTTTTGGTAATACACAATAGTAAGCAGTGCGGTCAAAAGAAGTATTTGCGTTGCTGTACCCGCCGTTTTGTTTTATTAGTTTTGAATATTCGCCGGCTTTAAGGTTTTTCGTTGTCTTAAACATCATGTGTTCAAGAAAATGACTTAACCCGCGTTCATTATCCTTTTCATCTTTTGAACCAACGTGATAATAAACTTTTACTGTTACTGCCGGGATTGTCGTAATCCGGGATAAATATATATTTAATCCGTTTGCCAGTTTTTTATGGATAATGTTTAGTTTAACTTTGCTTTTAAAGGCGTTAACTTGATTTATATTAATCAGTATAAATAGAAATACTGATATTATTATTGCTTTTTTCATATATACCT
>CALGPD010000262.1 GCA_937960625.1 uncultured Spirochaetia bacterium
CATTAGGCCTTCCTGAAACACTGCCGAAAACCAAACCTTGAATGCCCAGCAATTTGCCTATTTTAGCGCTTGTTTTTCTATCAAACAAATCACTGCTGCTTAATTTTTGTTCTCTTAATATGTGCTCAAGCCTCTGCCTTTCAATAACGTCATATCCCGCGCTCATTAGTTCGTGAGTGTATCTATCTGCAAGAGCAATCCCACTTACTTTGTCCATACCCATACCGTCATATCCTGAAACGTCGTATGGAATAACAGCGATGCGTTTGTATTTTGATTGCCTGATTTTTCTATTTAAATTAACCCGTACCGGACCAAATCTAGGGCCAAAACATTGTATCGAAAATAAGCTAAACCATATGATTAAAAATATAATTTTCTTTTTCATTTTCATAACACTCCCTTTAAATGAACTGACACATATTTATTATGTCTTAAAGGTTGGGTGGATGTCAAATTTATATCTGATTTTTTTATATTTTTGATTAACTTGCAAGTATATAGAAGGTTGTGTAGAATTTGTTGCAGTTAACATATCTGTTATTAAAACAACGCTTTAACTTTATACAGGCGTTATAGATAGAAAAACGTAACAAAATAATGATTTTTTTATTTTTTTTGTTTTTCATTGTTGACATAGGGAATTTCCGGTGTTATTGTTGATTTGTGGGGAGAAGTGGTGAAATGTGGGGTGTTTTCTTTAAAGGTGGGGCAAGAACCCCGGAATAAGCATTTAAAAAAATCTAAATTAAGGTGACGGGTAAAATTATATGTTCATGGGTAATTATACCCATTCTATTGATGATAAGGGCAGGATTGCCATTCCGTCTGAATGGCGGTCAGCCGGTGAAAGCGGTGTTACCTGGGTTATTACACAGGGTTTTGACAATTGTCTTTTACTTTACACTGAAGTTGAATGGCAAAATTTTATGGAAAAAATAAAAAAGCTACCTTATGCGCATCAGAAGAATAGAATAATTATGCGTAAAACTGTGGCGCCTGCAAGATATGTCAATGCAGACAAACAGGGCAGGGTTTTAATACCGGGAAATTTACGTGAATATGCTGATATTGGAAAAGAAGCAATATTGGCAGGAATGCTTACCCGTGTTGAAATTTGGGATAAAGAAATTTGGGATGAATTACAGGAGAAAAATAAGACTTTAGATGAAGAAGATCTTTTACATCTTGATTTTTGACAATATTAAAGTCCTTTAGAAATAGAAAAACTGGGAGGGGACTTGAAATATCGGCATACCCCGGTACTCGTTAATGAGGTATTGGAGAATTTAAGCTTAAAGCCGGAATGCATAATTGTTGATTGTAACCTTGGAGAGGGAGGCCATTCAACTGAAATTGCAAAGAAACTTAAACCTTTAAAAGGAAAGTTAATCGGCATTGAGCGCGATGAAAAGATATTCAATAAAGCAAAAGAGAACTTAAAAGGCTTTAGAGAAATTGTTACTCTTATCAATGATAATTTTATCAATTTAAAAAAAGTTCTTGCTGATTTGAATATCAACAAGGTAGATAACGTGTTATTTGACCTTGGAATCTCCACATACCATTATTTTGACGATAACCGGGGTTTTTCTTTTTTAAACGACCAGCCGCTTGACATGAGATTGGATAAAAACTGCGAATATAGCGCTTCAGAAATTTTAAATACTTTTGATGAAAAAAAAATTGCCGAAATTCTTATAAAATACGGTGAAGAAAGGTTTGCAAAGCGTATAGCAGGAAAAATTGTCCGTTTCAGGCAGGAAAAAGAAATATTAACAACGGGTACACTTGTTCAAATTGTTGATCAAGCCATACCGGATAAGTTTAAACCTAAAAAGATTTCACCTGCTACTAAAACTTTTCAAGCATTAAGAATTTTCATCAATAATGAACTTGATAATGTTGAAAATGTTTTACCCGAAACAATGGACATATTAAACAAAGGCGGCAGGCTGCTTGTTATCACTTTCCATTCGTTGGAAGATAGAATAGTAAAGCATTTTATACGTGATAATTCACGGAAATGTACATGCCCGCCTCAATTACCTGTTTGCGTTTGCGGCAGAAATCCCGTATTGAAAAATCTCACAGGGAGGGCAATCGTACCCACAGAGCAGGAAATAAAAAATAACAATGCAAGTAGAAGCGCTAAACTCAGGGTCGCTGAAAAACAAGTATGAACAACGGAGTAAAGCAGCTTTAAGCGTTTAGGATAAACGTTATAGATATGGATATATAAAAATGATCAAGGAGGATCAATATGTCAGGGAAGATAGAAAAGTCAAAAAATACATTTTTTCAATTTATGAAACTTTTATTCATAGTAACCATAATGTCAAGCATAGTGTATTTTCTCGTTTTCAATAACCTTAAAGCTAAAAGGCTTGAGAGAAAAATTAAAACGGTAAAATATAAAATTGCCAGACAGGCTAACAAAAGCCGGAGTGATATTATCCGCTATGAAAGGAAATTAAGTTCTTCTAAAGTTCATACATTTGCCAGAAATAAACTCGGCATGGTTAGAGCTAAAAAAGAAGATTACATTATATTGCGCTAAATGTTAAGGAAACCGGATGAAATTTGTTAATGTAATTAAATATCTGCAACGTGATAATGTCTATAATCAAGAATTAATGCAGAAAGAAGTTAAAGGCTTATGCTTTGATTCCAGAAAATGTTCAAAGGGGTTTATTTTTTTTGCAATTAAAGGATATAAAACCGACGGGCATGATTATATACAGAGCGCTGTGGATAACGGCGTTGAAATTATCTTTGCAGATAGTGAATACAAAGAAAGGTTTTCAGGCCGGAGTTTTTATGAAAAAATAATTTTTGTAAAAAATACAAGGCAAAGTTTAGCTTTATGCGCAAAAGCTTTTTACAATAATCCTTCGGGAGAACTTAAAGTTATTGGAGTTACGGGAACAAACGGTAAAACTTCAATAACTTACATGCTCAAGTCCGTATTGGAACAATCTGGTGAAAAATGCGGAATAATCGGTACGATTGCTTACTTTCTTGGGGAAAAAAAACTTAAAGCCCCTAATACTACTCCTGAATCTCTTGAAATTTACAAATTAATGAGAGATATGATTAACGCGGGCTGTACATACTGCATAATGGAAGTATCAAGCCATGC
>CALGPD010000263.1 GCA_937960625.1 uncultured Spirochaetia bacterium
GTCTGCCTAAAAGTAAAACAAAAAGTTATCTTAATATCTTTAAACCTTATTACCAGAATAAAGCAAATTTTACATCAGCATCCGAATACGAACAGGAAATTAAAAAATATCTGGAAAATATTAAAAGTACAATAAAAGTGAATACCTATGAAGAGTTTAATCAGGAAGAATTCCGTAAAATTTGTATTAGATATATGTTAGCGAAACTATATTCCAATCTATACGTTTTATTATTTAATGAGCATGCCGATGCTTACAGAAGAAGGGATTTTAACCGCGGGCTTGAATATTTGGAACGTAAAGTTTACAGTAATTATGCTACGGCAAAGGATTTAATAGGGGATTTGGATGAAAAACTTGAAAAAATGATAGTATTATTACGGAACAAAGCAATATATTCTATCCGCCGTTCTTTTACGTTTACTAATTCAGGCAGGCAGCGTTTTGAGCAGCATACCATCGGTAATATTTTTAAAATGTTAAACATTTATAAAGGCAAGTTTAAGTCATTAATGCCGGGAATTATGGTTTCTCTCGCAAAATACCGGCTTCAAAGCACAGCGAGTAGAGCAAATACAGGTTTTGCAATAATACTTAATTTTGCTCCAATCCTAAGAAATACTGTGATTAAAAAAATTAAAAACGTTCCTATTACCGTTACTGCATCAAGCGGAATAGAACTAATAAAAGAGTTATTTAACACTGCAAGTGAGCAAATGGTTGCTATGGCTACAATTGAGAGGCTGTCAAGTTCGGTTTCCACCAAACAATGGAAATCATCACGAATTTCCGCAAGGGATATCGTCGCAAGTAAAGCTTTTATTCTCGGTTTTAGAGTTTTAAAGAAAAGAACTTTTTACCGCAAAACCCGGGGGCGGAAGGTTAAATACCTTCAGGCAACCGTATCTGCGAAAATAGGGCTGCCTAAATTAAAAGATATAGCGTTTTCACCTTACGCAAAAGAGAAATTAAAGAAATATAAACAAATGGTAAAAACAAAGCGGCGTCTTGAGAAAATTACAAGTCAGGGCGGGCATCATAAAAGGCGAGGCAATGTAATAAGGGTTGAAGAACCTCTTGATAGTAGTAATAAACCCGGTGGAGAAACCCATAATAAATATTCACGGAACAGGAATATTAGGCGGGAGAGGAAACCGGAAGCTAATTACCGTAAGAGAAGGCCATTAGATCATCCTGACAACGATGATGATTTACCCGATGTAATTAAAAAAGAGAATTATTATAGAAGCAGTTTGGAAAAGTAATGTGTATAATACGTTGTTAATACCAGTAATTGTTAAAACAAGGGATTATTTTTTGATCTATAACCACAACGGGAACACAAAATAAATCAGGCTTAAATCAACCATTCCCGATTTAAAGCAAAAGCAGGGCTTTTTTATATAGTCACAGAGTTTGCCGGAGGGCTTTAAATTTAATCAAAACTAAACATAAAATTATAACTTTATTAAAAAGCGGAATTTTGTCCCTCTTTATTTTAAAAGGGGCTTGTTAAAACCAACGCGTTGCTTAACAAGTCGGGAGGTTTTGATTTAAAATTTAGATAAATCAGCCTTTCTATTTCCCGTTTGTTTTAGTCGCTTAGGGATATTAATTATTCCGGTATTAAGATAAAATTTAAGTTAAATTAAATAGTATTGAATATTTGTATTATAAATTGAAATTAATAATTTTCTTGCTTAATTGGTTAATTTTAGAATATTTATCCACAATGTTATTAAAAAGTTTTTTATACGCGGTGTTTTTGTCAAAGCTGATAATTTTTAATCTGTCTCCATGAACTGACAATATATTTTTTATATTTAGTTGATAGAAATTCCACATATTTTTTATCATGTCAGGCATGCTTGAAAAATCCTGTTTTTGGGCGAATTCACGTAAATTATCAACGTAATCTAAAACGTGATTAAAGCTTTGTTTAAGTGAATTTGCAAGAGAATCATAAGGAGATACTGCTGAATATAATCCAAATAACGAAATAATTTCATCATTTAAATTTTTTAATACTTCACCGATATTCTGGTCATTTTTGCTAATTTTGTTTTTTTCATTATTGCTTTCAGCCATGATTAAATCTCCTAAAAATATTATCTAATATAGCAATTCATATTTCTTATGACAAGAGTTTTTATTCGTTCTAATATTTTTTAATAGATTATTTTTCATAATAATTAGGATTAAATTCTTAACGCGTTGCTTGTATCGAAACGATTTCCTTACAGAGTATTTCTATTTCATTATTTTTTGTATTTATAATTAAAACGGGTTTAATAAAGTTTTTTATTCTAAACAGCATTTCATCTTTTAGAAAGATATATTCTTTGCCGCTAATAGTTTTTATTTTTATAACTCTGGTATCGTGGTTTTGAATTGTTCTTGATAAAATTCTAGCTGCCAGGGATTTTTTCATTTTTATTCAGTAATATTTGCAAAAACTTTGTTAAGTCTTTGATAAAAGTCTTCCGGCTGGGATTTTTTTACCCTGAATGAACACGCTCCCGGATGCCCGCCTCCTCCAATATATAACCCTTCAAAATGCTTGATAAAATGAGGCTCAAGTGTTTTAATGTCAAAACCTTTGTAATTCATGCTTCGCCGGATTTTTATATAATTAACGGGTTCACCTTCAAGCTGCCTTTCTAAAATAAGGCTTCCGATTTTACCGTGTAATTCAGGAAGTTTATTTGCAAGAATATCAGTAATATCATCTATGATATCAATATTACACCCTTCTAAATCAATAATATTATCAATTTTTCCGTTATCGGAAATATCGAGTATATAAAGAGAAGAACTTTTTTCAACAAAATGTAGTAATGAATCAACACATTTTGTACCTTCTTCTGAAAGTTCAATTAAATATCTGTAAATTTGATCCGGCCATGTGAAATATTGAACACGTTTAATGGTTGCCAATTCAAGGCGGAATGAAAGGAAATTCATTATTTTACGGTATTGGCTTTTATTAACGAGATATTTGCCGAATTGTGTATCGGATATTAGACCGGTGAGTAAACACAATATTACATTTCTTTTAAAAACTGATGTGGACGGCATCATTTTTTTTATTTCTTCGTCTTTATCCATAATGTATAGAATTTTAGCAGTTATTTCGCAGTTGGCGTTAGCTTTTTCAAAAAAGGCAACGCTGTTCTCTGTAATTTTTCCTGCATCAGCTCCGAAATGGTGGTCAGTCTCAATAAATTGTATTTCTTTATTGCTAAATAATTCGTCTAGTTGGCTGGAGTAGGGTATAACTTTTCGGTTTGCTGTATCTGATATTATAACGCAATCCAGATTAAGATTGTATATTTCTTCGGGAGTGCGTACTATCTTAATTTTATTATACTTAACAATATCGAAAAGAAAATTCACTTTTTCCATACTTGAATCGGGATTATAAAAAATAACATTTTTATTTAAAGATTTAATAACTAAACCTAATGCCAGCATAGAACCGAGAGCATCCGGGTCAATATAAGCTAAAAATAAAAAGTCTTTTTTAGATTTAATGATTTCAATAATATCATTAATTATTTTTTTCCGTTCTTTTATTGTTCCAACAGGACTTTTCAAAATTATTCCTAAAATTAAAATTTTAATTATTATAAAATAAACTTAAATTATTTTCAACAAAGTTTATTAAAATATTAATCATTTTTATAAAGTTTATTTTTTATTATTTTTTCAATTAATCTAACTGAATTGACGTTGTAAAGCGTTGTTTCTGTAGAGTAATCATGCTCATAATAAGCATATTCAAGGCGTAAATAATTGTTGAAATTGTATTTAAATAAATATCCGTAACGGGTTTTATTTAAAGCGCCTTTAAACTTTATTTGGACTTTATTTAAAACGTTAAAGAAATCGTTAAAAGTAACGAATTCTTCTCTCATTTTAATAGAATAAAGAGTATCATTAAAAAAGAATAATATTAATACTTTATCAATATGTTTAATCAACAAAACGTCAATATTGGCTAAAGTTGAAAAAATAATAAAATAATTATTAAGCCACCTTTTAGGTTTAGATTTTAATAATTTAAACTTATAAGCTAACATACTTCTAATTAAAGAAGGGGATAGTTTTAATACTGCCTGCTTTTTTATAAGTTTTTTGATATTCCCGATATTTGCATCAAGCTTTAATAGGTAATTGCTAGAGAAAATATTTTCGTTAAAAAGTTGTTTTGGTATAATTTTGTTATCCATTAATCTATTAATTTTCTGTGGAGGAGTAATGTGTTTAGCATTAATCTTAATGCCATTAACGGAAATAATAGCAATCAGTATAACAAAACGTAGTACAGTTAAAATTTTCATAATATAATCCGGGTACTATTTTTTATCTTTATTTAGATTATAATAATCAAATAATGCAGCTAAGCTGGATA
>CALGPD010000264.1 GCA_937960625.1 uncultured Spirochaetia bacterium
GTGTAGATAAGGTATTAGTATTCCGATTAGTGTTCCAACTGCCGCGCCCACTATTGTATCCGTTGGAAAGTGTTTGCCCGCGGCAATGCGTAAATACGCGGTCAATCCTGCCAGAGAAAAAGAAACCGGCCAGATAACGTACTTCCAAGGTGAGTTCGGATAATACTGTGAGAAGGTATAGCTTAGGAAAGCTGCGCTTGAAAACGCTGTAACAGTATGCCCGGAAAAAAACGAATAACGCGCATCTTCTTTTTTTTTATCTTTCATTGGGGCATCAGAATTATAAACAAAAGGCCTTGTTCTGTTAACGATTTTTTTTGTCAATCTGCCTAGAGAAAACGAAAGCGCCATAACTTCAGCATACATAACAGCAGCGGTTAATATATCACTTCTGGAATTTTTCCCCGCAAGTAACAGCAACGGAGCTGCTGCACAGGTTATCACTGTTATATCGCTAAAGGATTTAGCTGTAGTATTCCAATTGTTTGCAGCGCTTCTGTCAAAACCGTTAATATCGTCTTTGTTCAAACTCATTATTTCTGAATCAGATAAGGGGTCTGTTTTGATAAAAAATGTAGGTACAAACATAGCAGCGGCAACGGAAAAAGCCACTATTTCGTTCGTTAGTTTTAATTCAAAAGGTGAATTATAAATTTGACTATGTTCAGGTTTTTTTTCTTTTTGGATTTTTATTCCGGTTTTAACCTGATTTTTATCCTGCTTGGTTTTAGAATTATTATTTTCCTGACAGAATGCATTTACCGGAAAAATTATTGAAAGGATTAATAAGCATAAAATTAGAACTTTTAAAAAAATGTGTTTATTCATGTAAATACCTCTAATAAATTATTCAAACTTATTAGATTGTAGCGCAGAATCTAAATAAATCTAATAAAAAGTTTTATTAAATAAAAAAAGCCACTTATTCTGGTTATTTGCGTTTGAAAACGTTTTTAATCTTGTTAATTACACCGTGTTTAGTTTTTTGTATATCGATATCAAGCTCTGAGATATCTTCTTGAATATCCTGATCTTTGCTTAAAATCTTGCCCAATTTTTCTAATTCTCTAGCAAGGTCTTTGAAATCGTCTTCTTTGCGCAGGCTTAATTTTTTTCCGTAAATACCTTTTTGTAAATCAAAAATATAACTTTTAATTCTAAATATGGGGCCTGCCATTCTATGAGAAATTATTAACCCGAATATTAACACTAGAATTAAAATTATTGACGCGGTAATTATTATGGGGGTTATCATCAGCCGGTATTTGTTAACCGGGTCTCTGCTTAAGCCTACAATATCGCCGTCTTTATTATATATTGGTTTGAAAAGGAAATCTTTAAATTGGTCCTGAAACCGGTCTTCATATAACGCTGTGTAATCAAGTTTTTTAAATCCGGGCATTTTATATTTTTCAACTTTAAATAAATTTAAAAGCCCGTCTTTTTTTTTGTAATGGGATTCAATTTTCCATGAATTAGTATCGTAGAAATATTCCCATCTTTCTATTTCGCTGTCTGTAATATTTCCTTTTGAATTATTGGCATAGTACGTTATCATACTTACCCGTTGTTCATACTGATTTTTAATTTTTACTTTTGTGTATTTATAAATTCCGGTTTTAGAAATTTGACCTTTATTATTGAGCACTCTTTCTTTAATTATTAATCCGTTTTTATAATAATATTCAATCCGTTTTTGAAGTTTGTTTTTTAC
>CALGPD010000265.1 GCA_937960625.1 uncultured Spirochaetia bacterium
ACCTTAAACATGGCAGTGGGCCAGGGATATATAATGGTAACACCTTTACAAGTTCACAATATGGTTTCAACAATTGCAAATGACGGTGTATTAATGAAACCATGGGTTTTGAAAAAAATTATTGATACCAAATCAAGCATTGTAGAAAAAGTTATTACTCCGGTAGTTTTACGCAAACGTTTTCTTAAACGGGATGTTATTTCATATTTGCAAAGCGCAATGCGTCTCGTTGCAAAAAGCGGTACAGCAGCCTGGGTGGCCACAATCGCACCTGAAGTAAAAGTAGCGGGTAAAACAGGTACGGCGCAAAACCCGTTCGGCGCGCCTCATGCTTGGTTTACTTCTTATGGAGGATGGGATTTACCGGCGAAGGAACGCGTTGCTATTACCGTAATGATTGAAAATCAAGAGGCAGGCGGCGGCGGCGCGGCAGCTCCTGTAGCAGCAATACTTTATAATTATGTATATCAGAAAAAATCTTTTGAAGCGTGTATAAAGGATATTAAGAATATCCTTAAAATTAAAGTACGTACATCCGAAACAACGGAAACTTCAGCGGCAACGAGAAGAAGCAGCGTTGAGAGACGCAGAGTGCGTGAATTATACAGAGAACAAAGACGGCGTGCTCAAAGTTCAACTAATGTGGTTGAAGATGAAAATATAGAAGATTAAGGCGGCA
Source organism: uncultured Spirochaetia bacterium (assembly GCA_937960625.1). Taxonomy (GTDB): domain Bacteria; phylum Spirochaetota; class CALGPD01; order CALGPD01; family CALGPD01; genus CALGPD01. The sequence goes on from CALGPD010000265.1 coordinate 680, forward strand.
TTAAATATGCGTGGTTCGGGAAAAAAAATTAAATTAAATATAGATGCACCGTTAATAATTGCAGTTGTATCTCTTCTTATAATAGGCATTCTGTCAATATACAGCGCAAACATTATGAAACCCAGATATCACAGTAAATATCTTAAACAGCTTGTTGCTTTAATTTTAGGGCTTATTTTATTTTTTGTGTTTATGTGGGTTGAATATCACCGGTATAGTGACATGTGGCTTCTTCTGTACGGAATAAGCATTGTGTTATTACTAATAACGTATATCTTTGCAAGGCGTATACATGGAGCTAAATCATGGATATTTATTGCGGGCCAGGGTTTTCAGCCTTCAGAGTTTGTAAAAATACTTACAATAATCTGGCTTGCCCGTTATCTTGACCAAATTAAAAAACGCGTTCATGAACTTAAATATTTTGTATTTTCTTTGTTTTTTACTTTGCCTGTTGTGGGTTTAATATTAATGCAGCCTGATTTCGGTACAGCTTTGGTTTATTTTCCAATAATTCTAACCATGATGTACGTTGCCGGAGCTGATAAAAAACATTTAATTGTATTAATTGGTGTTGCTCTCATAGGAATAGGTATTCCTCTGATAACGTTTTATTTCGGTGAGGTTTTAAAAGTAAAATCATCATTAGTTAAAATAATGAATAAGTCTTCTGTAATGTTTATGGTTTCATTTATTTTATTTGCGGTTGCAGGGGTGTGTTATGTACTTCATAAACGGTTTAAAGATAAAATACTGCGTGCCGCAATGTTAATAACGCTTTGTCTTTCTTTAGGGTTTACTGTTTCCATTGCAGCCAAATCTTTTTTACAGAAGCACCATTATTCCCGTTTTCTTGCTTTTATTGATACTGATAGAATTGACCCAAGAGGCGCGGGATGGAATATTAACCAGTCATTGACAGCAATCGGCGCGGGCGGCTTTACCGGGCAGGGTTTTCTAAACGGCAACCAGAAAAACGGCGGTTTTCTTCCTGCTCAGGACACAGACTTTATTTTTTCCGTTATTGCCGAAGAATGGGGATTTGTAGGCGCAATTGTTATAATCATTCTATACCTTGTCATAATTTACCGTGGTATAAACGTTATATTTAATGCCAAAGATATGATAGGGAGTTTAATAGCAACGGGGATAACGAGTATGTTTTTCTTCCATATCCTGATAAACATTGGAATGGCCGCGGGAATAATGCCTGTAATGGGGCTTCCTCTGCCGTTTTTATCCTCGGGCGGGTCGTTTCTGCTAACGTGTATGATGGCTGTGGGCCTTCTTCTTAATATTGAACTTAGACGTTACGTTTATTAACTTTGCAGTTTATTAATCACAACAAATAGGAAAAAATCTGTGTTTACTCTAATCAAGTGTTGGATTTAATGTTTTAACACTTTGATTTGATGTTTAGTTTTGGTTTTTACGCTATAATTCAGGGTAACTCTGAGGAATTCGCATTGAAATAAATAGCCTTTCTTTTGCTTGAAATTTTTATTCTCTTTTTAATCATATTTTATCGCAGTGTGAAGAATAGTTTGTGTAATAATAATTCAAGGAAAATAAAAAAAGAGACAACCTTTTTTCATTGTGGCTGCCTCTTAGGTAGGAACGCTACATGTACTTTATCGTTAAATATTTAAATCACTAAAGTATTTTTAATTTTTTTTTAAAAAATTGATTTAAACTGTGAATAGAGTATTTTTATTACAAAATCATTTTTGAGGGTGGTAAATGAAAGTATTTGAGACAGTTAAGGAAATGCAAAAATATGCTATTAAGCAGAAAAGCAAAGGAAAATCCATAGGTTTTGTTCCAACCATGGGCGCATTACATGACGGGCATTTTTCCCTTGTAAAGGCCGGTGTAAAGAAATGTGATATTACTTTTGCAAGCATATTTGTGAATCCTACTCAATTCGCACCGGGTGAAGACCTTGACAAATATCCAAGGACATTGGAACAGGATAAAAAGAAATTAAAAAAACTCGGTGTAAATGCCCTTTTTCTCCCCAGTAACGAAATAATGTATGAACCCGGATATAATACCTGGGTTGAAATAACGGGATTGACAGCTAAACTTTGCGGCAAGTCACGGCCTTCTCATTTTAAAGGCGTTACCACGGTTGTTAGTAAGCTTTTTAATATCTGCCTGCCTGATTATGCTTTTTTCGGGCAAAAAGATTATCAGCAATGCGTTGTTATCAAAAGAATGATTAGGGATTTAAACTTTCCGGTTAAAATTAAGGTTTGCCCAATAGTCAGAGAGAAAGACGGCCTTGCAATGAGTTCCCGTAACAAATATTTAAATGAGGAACAGCGTGAACAGGCTTTGGTTTTATACAAATCCTTAAACCGTGCTAAGGAAATAATCAATTCAGGTGAAAAACAGGTTAAGAAAATAATTAGTGAGATGAAATCTATAATTAAAACGGCTTCAGGCGCAAAAATAGACTATATGGAAATAATCGATGCACACACGCTTGAGGCTGTGACCACAGTTGAGAGGGATGTTGCTATTGCCCTTGCGGTTTATATAGGCAAAACGCGTTTAATAGATAATATTATCTTAACTAAATAGAGTGTCAAAATGATTCACGTTTTGTATGAACGTTTTAATTAACATGATTGCTTGAAATTATATTTACGGCATTGATTTAGTTGTGTCAAAACGACTCGGTAATTACAACACTCGTTGTTTATGTTCAGGAAATTGTATTACAATAACCCACTTTATTAAGGAAAATCTCGAAATACGGCTAAAATGCAATAATTAAGTAATTTTGTCATAATTCATGTTTTTTTCAGTTGCTCTAATTGTTGTTTTAGTTGAAAATTACATGAATTTGGCAAGAAAAAGTATATTTTAACCGCTCTTGGCACGCATATTGCTCTATTAGTGGGGGAATAGGTAATATCAGGAGATATAGAATAACAATGGAAATTAAGAATAGAATTAATAAAATGAAAAAAAGGTTTAATTATAAAAAGAATTTATATAGAGCGAGTATTATTTCAACTGTTGCTATTATAAGTTTTACTCTTTATTTTATTTCAGTTCAAAAAGTTGCAGCTGAAATCGAGAAAAAAGAAAAAGTAACGCGTATTAAAATGGTTTCAAGTGTTACACATAAATTAGAATATCTTTTTGACGGTAACCTTGAAAGAGTAAACGCTGTAATTAAATACAGCAAAGAAAACGGTATTGACCCTTTATTCACTATTTCAGTAATTTTTGCTGAAAGCGATAATAGAAAGTATGCAACTTCAAGGGTTAAAGCGCGCGGGTTAATGCAGTTAATGAAACCCACTGCTATAATACTTGCAAATGCGATGGGAAAAAAGGACCTTGTTAAAAAGATATATACAAACCCGGGCGTTTTATATAATCCCAAGATTAATATTATGCTTGGAACGAGATTCCTTAAAGATTTAAGAGGTATGTATAAAAACTGGAAACATACATTGCATGCTTATAATGTAGGCCCCGTTGCTTTTAAATACGGTAAACGTAACCATAGGTACGTTAATAAAATCATGGGATATTATGAAGATTTCAAGAAAAAAGATCTAGAACAGATTCATAAATCCTACCGTGACTATTTGTCTTATATCTACCGCAAGAGAGTTTCTCTTGTAGTGATGAAATAAAAAATTACACTGAAGATTTTCTTCATTTTGAAGACTCTAAAAAGTCCGTCAGTTTGACGGGCTTTTTTTTGTTGCCTTTTTTCGCTTTATCATGAAGGAAATAGAGAGTTTTAAGAAATTTATTTTTTTGGCGGGTTGGCATTACCTCCAGATTCATCATGTGTTTCATTGTTTAATATTAATTTATACTTTTCTACCTTCGCATCTTCTAGTTAAATAATTAAGAATTATATAGTTCAGATTGGTTTTTGCTTAAAGCCCTCCGCCAAACTCCGCGGCTCAGGGGTTGAATTAAATATACTTTTTTTAAAAAATGATAATCCTTACTTATAGCTCTATTTCATTTTGTGTTTATCCATGTTCATATTGCGGTTCGAATTTTCTGTTTCACTTAAAACCCCGCTAACACGTTATTTGTAAAGCAGAACGTGTAATAAAATTGACACACTAGAACCGTGTATTTTTTGCAATAAAAGAATTTAATGCAGGATAATAAAAGAATTGATGATGTGTAATTCATTATATAGTAGTGTATTAGATGAGGTGAAAGTTTTGGCACATTAATTGCATAATATGTTATAGAGGATGAAAGGAGATAAAATGATATTCGGATTAGTAA
>CALGPD010000266.1 GCA_937960625.1 uncultured Spirochaetia bacterium
TGGAAAAATGATATGGCTTTTGAAGCTGAACTTGATGGGCATAATTTTACTATTGATGCCATGCCGCAGGCAGGAGGAAAGGATTTAGGCCCGCGCCCTAAAGGCCTTGTTTTAACCGCGCTTGCCGGATGTACAGGCATGGATGTTATTTTCATGTTAAAAAGAAAAAAAGTCGTTGTTGATAATTTTGAGGTAAAAGTCAGGGCAAAAGTGGCTAAAGAGCATCCAAAGACGTTTACTATAATTACCGTATCTTATATTTTTGACGGAGATAATTTAGACATAGAAAAAATTATAAACGCGGTGGAACTTTCGGACACTACATTTTGCGGGGTTTCAGCAATGTTGAGAAATTCCTGTGAAGTTAATAATGAAATAATAGTAAACGGAGAATTAATAAATCGACAATAACATTTTTTTCCAGAATAATAAATATTTAACATTTGACAACGAACCGAAATAACCTTAATTTTTGTTATCAAATCAATAGTTGCATGAAATGAAAATAAATTTAAAATCAAGAGTAAAAGAGATTTTATTTTCTTTAAGCATTGCTCTTTTTCTATATATATTATTACAAATATTGCCGCGGCCTATTCTGGCGGATATTATCTTTGAAATGCTGTTATTCGGCAGTATTGGAATTATGTCCGGTTATTACGTTTTTACTTTAAAATCATCAGATAAAAATTTTAAAAAACTCAAAATAATGATTTTTATAGCTTACGGCGTATTTGTGATGCATTCTTATTTTAGAATAAGCTTTCTACTTGAAAACCCGGATGTAGTTTTAATATCAGCCCGGCATTTTAAAAAATATTTTTTTATTCATCTTTCCGTTCTTTTTAAATTTATAACTTATATTTTTGAATTCATTGCGTTTATTTATTTTTATAAGTTTTTACAAATTACAGAAGATGTTAAAGTAAAAATAAACGTATTTATGTCCGGCTTTATCAGCTATTTCGTTATTTCTATTATAGTATCAATTTTCGCTAAAACGGGAATTATACTAATAACGGGGTTGTTTTTAGGCGTTGTTGTGGGCATAATTTGCATATTCTATTTTATTAGTACTTCCCGGTATTTTTCCAGCCTTATTATTCTTCTAGCGCTTACTCATATTTGGGAAGGATATGTTAAAGCAACTGCTGGAAATGTTCATACTCATGTATTGAATTTCGTTTATTACTTTTTAATTTTGCTTTATCTATTTGAAATTAGAAATTGGATTATGTATGAAAACAGTATTACTGATTAATCTATGAATTATTTCGTATTATCAATAATTTTAATTTCTGAAATATTTTCAAGTATTTTATAAAACTCATCATACTTATTAAGGCTTTTATCTGCAATTTCAATACAACCTTCTTTGCCGTAAATAACGAGTTTTCTGATTTTTTTATCCGCTTCCCCTAACTTAAAAGTTTCAGTAATATCTTTAATTTCTTTTAACTCTTTCCATTTAATATCTATTTTTGTGTTAAAAAAAATATTCTTCTTTGAAATACTATCTGCATCAATAACGATATAATAAAGGATAAATTTTAACCAAATAAATAACGAGATAATGGAAATTGCTAATGATATAAATGCAATAATTTGCAGCTCATAATAAATAGTTGCTCCGAAAATAATAATGGGTAGAAAAATTAATAAAATAAAAAAGCCGATGCTGTGTTTTGGTTTGAAAACCCTCTTTTTTGTTATGTCTATGTTTTCCATTAATAACCTTCATCTTGTTTTCTAGGATTATAATATATTTTTAATTTTATGTAAAGTTGTAAAGCAAAATGCCGGTGTTTTTTTAAATAAAGATATTCAAATATTGATATATAGCGTTTTTTCTATATTTTTTTAAAAAAATCAAGAATTTGTTTGACTTGGCAGGATAATGAATTTAAGTTAGTAGTGTAATAATAAATAATATTCGGAACGATTATTAATAATATGAAATATAGAAAAAGTAAACAAAGGCAAAAAATATATGAGTTCTTAAGCGCAAAAAAACATCATCCTACCGCGAATGATATTTATGATCATATTAAAAAGGATTTTCCGTCATTGAGTTTGGGAAACGTATATCGAAATCTTAATATTCTGGTGGAAACAGGAATGGTAAAAAAAATTGAAGCAGGAAGCACTTTTGACAGGTTTGAAGCTGTTAAAACTCCGCATTATCACTTTGTTTGTAAAAGCTGTGGTGAAGTTATTGACATTGATATGCAGATTCAATCCCAGTTAGATGATTACGTTAGAAATGAAACAGGATTTAATATAACCGGACATAGGATTGATTTCTACGGTATTTGTGGCAAATGCGGCGGTAAATAATTATAAGTATTTAAAAGTTGATTTTTTGGTTTATTTATTTGTTTAATAAATAAAATATTTATTTTTTATATAAAAAGGAGTAAAAAATGGAAAACACTTTTCCACTTATTGGAGACAAATTCCCTGAAATGAAAGTAAAAACAACTCACGGCATGATGAGTTTACCCGGAGATATGAAAGGCAAATGGTTTGTTCTTTTCTCTCATCCGGCTGATTTTACACCTGTATGTACAACGGAATTCGTTGGTTTTGCTAAAAGGCATGAAGAATTTCAGAAATTAGGATGTGAGTTAATCGGGCTGTCTATTGACCAGGTTTTTTCACACATTAAATGGGTTCAATGGATTCACGAAAAACTTGACATCAAAATTCCTTTCCCGGTAATTGCTGACGACATGGGGCAAGTTGCCAAAACATTAGGCATGGTTCATCCGGGTAAAGGAACTAATACGGTACGTGCTGTATTTATTATTGATGACAAAGCAACGGTTAGAATAATTTTGTATTATCCTCAGGAAATCGGCAGGAATATGGATGAAGTTTTACGTTCAGTTAAAGCTTTGCAGACTTCTGATAAAAACGGCGTTGCTGTACCCGCGAATTGGCCCAACAACGAGTTAATTAACGATAGAGTTATTATTCCGCCGGCTAGCGATGAAAAAACCGCTGAAAAGAGAAAAAATAATGATAATTGTTATGATTGGTGGTTTTGTCATAAAGACTTATAGTATAATAATAAAAGCGTTTTAAATAACAAAGGAGAGTTTAATGAGTAGACTTGGAGATTTTATCAAATCTGCGGATTTTAAAAACGAAAAACACGTTCCTGTGATTGAACTTCCATCTGCTGTATCCGCAGGGCAGCCGGTTCAAGTTACGGTAAGTGTTGGAAAAGAAATTGCTCATCCCAATACAACGGAGCATTTTATTTCATGGATAAAATTGTTTTACAAAGATGAAGGCGGAGCCGCTGTTTACGAAATAGGAAAAGCAGAGTTTTCTGCACACGGAGCAAGCGCTGGCGGAGCAAACTCAGGCCCTGCATATACAAATCCCATTGCAATATTCAACGTAAAACTAGATAAACCGGGCATTTTAATTGCCGAGAGTTATTGTAATATACACGGTTTATGGGAAAGTTCTCAGGAAATTTCGTTTTAATCGTTATTTTAAAAAAACCCGCATATTTATACTTTGCGGGTTTTTTAAATTCTACTGCATAAAAATATACAATTGTCATATTTTAAACCGAAATTCACATAAATATTAATAAAACAGCAAAAATTTATTGTTTAAATCCATAGTACAAACTAAAGAGGTGTACTATGAAAAAAAAGAAAAAAGACGATATGCTTGATAATCTAATATTCATACCTATAAATTTCCCTGCTGACAAATATAATTGCCAGCAAAGCGGCCCTGACAGGTAGCTATAGTACCTTCATTACTTATGCGATTCTCGATTCCTTGTAAGGTGATTTTCTTTTTCGATACATTAATTATTGTATAAAAATAAGTAATTTATTCATCTTCATTTATGAATTCTTCATCAATTATAGCTTTGCTAAGGTCGGTGTTGTTAAAATCAACACCGTAAAGGCCGGAATGTGAAAAATCCGTTTCGTTTACTGTCGAGTCAGATAAATCCGCGCCCGATATATCGGAATCGGTGAAATTCGCTCCGGATAAATCAACGTTTGATAAATCCGCGCCGGAAAAATCCGTTTTGCTTAAATTCGCTTGTTTAAAGTCCGCGTTAGAAAAATCGCTTCCGGATAAATCCGAATAGGTAAAATTTACGTTCTTTACGTTAGCGTTTGATGCATCAACGCCGCAAAATCCTGCATCAGTAGCAACAGCGCCTTCTAGGTTTACGTTTGATAAATCCGCGCCGGAAAAATCCGCTTTACGAAGATTTGCGTTGCGCAGGTTAGCATTAGAAAAATCACTGCCGCATAAAACCGCGTCGTTTAAAATTACTCCGGCTAGAACAGCATCACACAAGAAAGCGCCTCTTAAATCACAAGAGGATAAATCAGAGCCTGATATATCACTTCCAATTAAACTAGCCCCGTTAAGATAAGTTCTTTTAAAACTCGAGTTTGTTAATACGGATTGAGATAAATCCGCGCCTGCTAAAAACGCGTTGTCTAATTCAACATCGCTTAAGTCTATGCTTTGAATGCCGTTTTCCCTTAACTGTTCACGGTAATTGTTAAAATCAGATATGTTTGATTTTAACAATTCTATTAATTGTTGTTTGGAAAGTTGTTCCATAGTATATCTCTCTATGTCAATTATATATTAAATTTAATAATATCTTAATTGAAAAACATAGAATATTTAACATAAATTATAAATCAGTAGAATTTTATTGTAAATATTAACACTTTGTTGAAAGAATAAAAACATTTGGCTAATATAAGAGAAATAAATTTCGGGAGTTGTTATATGTTTAAATTAAATTTAAAAAGATTGTCTGTGGTTTTTTACGTATTATTCGTTCTGGTATTCATTAACTGCGGAAGGCGTTCTTACCGCGGAGGAATGAAAAGGTATAAAAAAGACGCTGTTGTTACTGTAAAAGGTACGGTTATTGAGGCTTATATGAAATATAACAGGCATATGAGAGAGAAAGGGCTGCATTTAACCTTTAAAACGCAAACTGATGAATATATAGTTCATGTGTGCCCAAAGTGGTATGCTGATAAAAAAAATATTACTTTCGCCAAAGATGACAAAATTACTGTTACAGGCGCTGTTTTTATGAAACACGGAGAAAAAAACATATACGCTGCTAGAATAATAAATTCTGAAGGGTCAGTTTTAAAATTAAGAGACCCTGATACAGGAGCTGTTTTATGGAGGGGGCGTTATAGAGACGATGATGAAAGCGGCCATAGAGGACGCCGCCGTGGCGGAAGGTAAAATACCGGCCATAAATATTATTAATGTGAATTTAGATTTAAATTTATTCTTTTCATTATATATGATTTTTAATAAATCAAAGAGATTGCTTCATCACATTCGTTCCTCGTAGGTGTATGCCATTTGAAGAAAAAATACCATTGGGCACAGTCACCTGCGGGCGACAGCGAAGCAATCCCATAAGCTTTATTTATACAGATACTTCTTCGTCATGTACGTCTCTCTCAGTGACGTAAAACTTTGGAAAATTTCTGTAATTTTTTTAAATGGAAATTCACTGTATTAGGTATGTATTTATATGAATATATACCTAATAATACCGCTATTTGGGACAAGCAGCAAGGCCGTTTTTTTTATAATAGTCTTGATGATATTCTTCGGCTTTCCAGAACGCGTCTGCTTTGGTTATTTTTGTTGCAATTTTTCCGTTAAACTTTTCATTATTTATCCGTGTTTTTGATAATTCTGCTAATTTTTTTTGCTTTTCACTATGATAAAAAATTTCTGACCGGTATTGGCTCCCAATATCAGGGCCCTGCCTGTTAACCTGTGTAGGGTCATGTATATTCCAGAAAACCTCAAGAAGCTCTTCGTAAGTGATTTCCCTTGGATTATATACTATTTCCACAGCCTCAGCATGGCCGGTATTGCCATAGCAAACGAGTTTATACGTTGGATTTCTAATATTTCCTCCGGTATATCCGACTGAGGTTTCATAAACACCTTTTAGAACCTGAAATTTTGCCTGTATTCCCCAAAAGCACCCTGCCGCGAATGTTGCTTTTTTCATCATTATTTCTCCTTTATATTTGTTACGGGAATGTTTAACGTGTGTGCAATTTATTGCTATAAAAATAAAAAGAAGAATTTTTAAAAACTTTTTATTAAATAAATATACATTAATCATTCTATTATTATTAAAGTATAAAAAACTTCTTTGGTCAAGTAAAAAATGTATAAAATGATAAAAAAGTAAAAACATGGAGAGAGTAAATTTAATTATTATATCTAGTAAATATGAATATTTTATAATTCCGAAATGCTATTAATATATTTTATTACATCAAATTTTCTTTTGCAGCCATTATAATTCATATAGCGGATTTTCCCAAAAACAGGGCGTTCCTGCCATGCCCTGTCATGTATACCGCAAATACTCCACATAATGCCTGTATATCCGTTTGGATCTCTTCCGTCAAGGGAATATTTATCATTAAGGTAAATGGCAAATTCAATAGCCTGTTCCGGGGATAATGTCCATTCAAAGATTTTTTTAGCCCAATACATTCTTAAATACGAGTGCATAATACCGGTTTTAACCATCTGTTTTTGCGCCGCGTTCCATAAATCATCGTGTGTTAAGGAGTTTTCAAATTCATTCAGCGAGTAAATAAATTCTCTTTTATCCGTTCTGTGAATATCAAGAGTCTGCATTGCCCAATCCGGCGCGCAGCCTATATTATCATAGTCTTTACAAAAATAGCAAAAGTTGTCTGCCAATTCTTTCCTAACTATAATTTGTTCCAAAAAGCTTTGTTTGCTTAGCTCATCCGCGCTGCTTTTCATTACCTTTAATGCTGCGGTTTTAGCGAAAATCTGCCCGAAACGCAAATAAGGTGACAACCCGCTTAAAGCGTTGATATTAGGATCATTGCTGTGGTCGTTGTATTTATTTAACCTGCTTTGTATAAAATCATGCAAAACATCTAC
>CALGPD010000267.1 GCA_937960625.1 uncultured Spirochaetia bacterium
GCCTTTAGATGTGATGAATGACGGATAATGATAAGCCGGATGTACTAAATCCCGATCAGGAAGTTTTATATCATGAATAGGAACAGAAACACCGCCGTCATAAACGGGTTTCAATTTACCTTGTTCAAAATCCTGTATTAACTGAGGCCAGACAGGCTCCCCTTCTCCAATAACTACGGAATCAAAATGTTCAAGGGCTTCGTCAGGTAAAGCAGAAACATGCGCGCCTCCGCATACGGTTTTAATTCCTCTTTCTCTGAATTTATCCGCTAAATAATACGCTCTTCTCATATTCGGTGTAAACGCGCTCATAGCAACGAGGTCAGCTTTCAATTCAGATGGGTCTATCCAATTATCAACGTATTCATCATACATATCCTTTTTCCAGTCATCCGGTGTATATGCCCCCATATAGGCAAGTGCCAAAGGTGAGTATAAAAGCGCTGATTCATATAATTCGTTAGTTAAAGACGGGTAAACAAAAGCAATTCTTCCTGCCATAAGTGATCCTCTCGCTAAATCTTGTTAAGTAAAATTTTCAAGTAAACCATTAAATTTAATATTACTAAAATTATATTAAAAAAAGATTAAATTAAAATATTATTAATATAAAGTAAAATTAAATCATCATATTTATATATGACAAGGAAAAAAAAGATGGAAAAGCTTTATTTATATGACAGTAAATCTTTAATCAATACTATTTTATCTTTTTAAGTAAATTAGCCATATTATTTGCAAGATATTCAAAATTAGCTAGACCTTCTTCATCTTCATTAGCATTCACAGAACCGGCCTTGCCCGCAATACCTACATTCCAATAGTTTGATCCCATGATTATAAAATCATTAACGGAAAGCCAAAGCAGTATTTGTTCAAAAGCAGATGTAAACCCTGCCCTTCTTGCGACAGTAATCGGAGCGCCTATTTTACCGCTAAACGGAGTGCCTTGCCATTTACCGTAATTTTCTCCTATTTCGGATTTCATCCATCTTCCGGAGAATCCCATTCTATCCAGCAGGGATTTTAATAATGGGGTCATACTGCCGTGATAAACCGGAGTACCAAGTAATAAACCGTCAGCCTGAATAACTTTATCCATTATCTCTTTCATATCATCCTGAATAACACATTCTTTTGCTTCAAGGCATTTATAACACCCTGTACAATGACTAATTTTTTTGTCTCTCAACCTGATAAGTTCAGTGCTGATATCCCGCTTTTCCAATTCTTCAAGAGTATAGTTTAAAAAATAATGTGTATTACTTTTTTCACGCGGGCTTCCGCAAATTCCAATAACTTTCATTTAATTTCCTTTCTTAATAAAAACATTAATATTAATATTTTAAACATTAACGCAAACGTTAAGGTCAATTAAAAAAGAAAATTTATATTTTTTTTACGGGGATTTGGATTTCGGTAATGTATTTTTCCGTTGTTCTTGCATGTTCTATACCGAATAAATAAACTCTTAAAATATCGCCGGTAATTTGAAAACCGCCTTTAGTTAATACATCAATCATTGCCAGAGTTTTTTCTTTAGTATTTTCAAAATTACCTTTAACAACTGAACACGCATAGGTACCGCCAACGAGTTCTCTTATGTTCTTAAACCGGGGATTAATTTTATGACTTTTTAAATAAGCGCATATTTCAACATCTGTATTTTTTATATCCATGTTTTTAAAATCAACGTGATAAATTGCCATATACGGTTCTTCAACGTCTATATCATATCTAAAAAGATTATCCATAAATTTAGTACATTTTAATAGAAGGTTCTCAATGCTGAATTCAATTGTAGATCTTAAAAAAGCAATCTTTCTGACAGGTTTTTCAACAAAATTTATTTCATCATTTTTCTTAGTATTTTCGCCTCTAACAAAATTTAAATAATTGCAAAAAATGTTTTTAAACACATCCAATCTGGTATCAATGCGTTTTTTCATCTTTTCAAGTTTCAGTATTTGGCTTGCCATTTCTTCTTTTTTTCTGTTATAAATTTTCTCGAGGATTTCAAGGCTATTATCAATAAGCATCATTTTTATATCATCAAGTTTAAATCCGTTGTATTTCATCTTTTTTACAATATTGATAACGAGAATGTCTTTAGCTGAATAATATCTGTAATTGTTGTCAGGGTCTATATAGGAAGGTTTTAATAGATTTATTTTATCATAGTAGCGTAATGTGCGATCAGTGACATTGCACAATTTAGAAAGTTCGCCAATTGAATACAGCTTTTGATCCATATAGTATCCCTAATTAATTATTTTACATTGGAGTTTAAATTTATTTGGTTATTAAAATTTATAATTACAGATTTTAACTAAAAACAATTATAATTGATAATATAACATTTTGTCAATAAATAATATTTTTTTTCACTTCTTCCTTATTTTTTCAACATTTACTCATTTATAACCAAATTGAATAATAATTATCAAAAAATAACATAAATAATTATCTAATCCCTCAAAACTTATTAATAAACGAAAAAATGTGTTTACCTTCTACTTAACGTTAAGGTTTATAATTTATTTAAACACCATGGAAAATTTTTTGTTTTGGGAACATTACAAATCCCAAGGCAATCAACTCTATTACAATAAAATAACAATATTGTAATACCATTTTTTTACAGGAGGAAATAAATGATAAAAAAAATGAAAGTGATAATACTTATGGTATTAATTACTATCTCGTTTTCTATTAGCAATTGTAAGGGGGGAAAAAGCGATTCCAATATAATTAAAATTGGAGTATTAATTCCTTTAAGCCATGGATACGGTAAATCCATTAAACAAGGCATGGATCTCGCGGTAAAAGAAATTAATGAGAAAGGTTTATTAAACGGAAAAAAACTTGAATTAATTTACGAAGACAGCGCGTTTAATCCCAAGCAGAGTATAATTAAAACGAAAAAATTACTCGCCAGAGACAAAGTAAAATTCTTTATCGGCGGATTAACAAGCGGTGTTACAAAAGCTATCGCGGGTATTACAAAAACTTACAAGCCAATCATGGTTTGGGGCGGCGCGGCATCTACTGGTGTTGAAAAATTGTATGAAGGTATAAATTGGTTTTTCCACCTTCACCCATGGACTTATCATAATGTCAGCGAAACAGTGAGCTTTTTTAAAAGTACTAAAGCCAAAACCGTTGCCATTCTTTATGAAGACGGTGAATTCGGAACAGACGGTTCAAAAGTAGCGGAAGGTTTCTTGAAAAAAGAAAACTTTAAAATCGTATTGAAAACATCTTTTAAAAGCGGTGAAGGAAAATTCGAGCCTATATTAACAAAAATTAAAACCGTTAACCCTGATATTTTATACGTTACTTGTTACGGTAAAGACGTTACTCCTTTAGTTAAACAAATGAGGAATTTAAACGTAAATGTTAAATGCGTTTATTTATCACCACCTTCATGGCCTTCTGAGTTTACTAAAATGAAGATAAGCAATTTCATTACCGGACTCGTTGTATGGGCTCCGGGTATTGAATTAAAAGAATCTAAAGAATTCATTAAAAGATTTAAAGCAGAATTTAATAGAATACCTCAACTTTATTGGGCTCCTATGGGATATGTAAACGTAAAAGTTATTGCCCAAGCAATTAAAAAAGCAGGAAGCCTTGATAAAGCCGCTTTAATTAAAGCGCTTGAACAAACAGATATGGCAACACCGATGGGAAGACTAACGTTTAAACCGAGCAGGGTTGCTAAAAATCAAGGTTTTACCCGTTTAGTTAGTTTTCAATGGTTAAACTGCGGAAAAATGACAGTTGTTTTTCCTAAAAAAATAGCAGCAAAAGAAGCAGTATACCCAATGCCAAATTGGAAGGAACGTAAATAAACTGATATCGTAATTTTCAATAAATCCCCTTAATAAAACAGGGTTCAAAAAGCCCTGTTTTATTTTCCTTTTTAATTACACTCTACTATTACTAAATATTTGTTTTGATTTTTTTATAAAATTATAGTATAAAATATCTACCGGTTTAATCACAACGGATTTTTTTATTATGGAGTTTATAAATGCATAGGAAATTCAGTCTTATAGTTCTATCACTGTTTATTTTGTTTATTTCAGCCTTTAAGTATAATATGAGCAACGAATTAGGGCCTGAAATCAAAATAGGAGTATTAATTCCACTGTGTCATGAATACGGTAAATCTATTAAACAAGGTATGGATCTCGCGGTAAAAGAAATCAACGAAAAAGGTTTATGGGGGGGGAGGAAACTTAAACTAATTTACGAAGACAGCGCGTTTAATCCTAAACAAAGTATAATCAAAACGAAAAAATTACTCGCAAGGGATAAAGTTAATTTCTTTATCGGCGGGCTAACAAGCGGTGTTACAAAAGCTATTTCAGGCATTGTGAAAAAATACAAACCAATTATGGTTTGGGGCGGAGCTACATGGACTGGTGTTGAAAAACTTTTTATAGACCAAAATTGGTTTTTTCATCTTCATCCATGGTCATATCATAATGACTCGGCAAGTATTAATTATATGAAATACTTAAATGTAAAAACAGTTGCATTTTTATATAAAAGCGGTGAATTTGGTTCATATATTTTTAGAAAAGCTGAAAGGTTAATAAAAAATACTAATCTCAAAGTAGTTTTCAATTTTCCTTTTGAAAAAATTCATAAAAAAAATAATCCTATTCTACTTAAAATGAAATCTATTAATCCGGATGCATTATATATTATTTGTTATAGTAAAGATATTATCCCGTTATTCTTAAAAATGAGAAATCTAAATATTAATACAAAAATGATTTATATTGCTTCACCAGGATGGCCTAAAAATTTCCCTAATATGTCAGTTAGCGAGTATATTTCTGCATTAACTCTTTGGGCGCCTGGAGTTAAAAATAAAGCATCAAGAATCTTTGTTAGAAAATTCCAAGCTGAATATAATAGAACCCCGCAGCTTTATTGGGCGCCAATGGGATACGTTAACGTTAAAGTTTTAGCACGGGCAATAAAACGCGCGGGCAGCCTTGATAGAAACAAAATAATCAAAGCTCTGGAAAAAACTAATATGAAAACGCCAATGGGAAGACTAACATTTAAGCCAAGCAGGTATATTAAACACCAGGGATTTACTAAATGGATGAGTTTTCAATGGAGAAAAGGAAAAATGAAAGTTGTTTATCCGAAACGCTTTGCGCGGGTAAAATTAGTGTACCCCATGCCTAAATGGAGTGAACGGGAATAAAAAGAGAGGGAAACTATTCAGGAGCTTATTGCTTTCCCTCTCTAATTTTCTACTCAACAATCAGGTCTTTTATGAGTAATAAACTTTTTGCCTGGCAAACTAATTCGCCGGCAGGATTTTTAATAGTGCTGATTAAGTTAATTAAATCTTTATCCGAACGTAATCTCGATACTGTTACGGTTGCGGTTAATTCCTCTCCAACATAAGCCGGAGCCGGAAAATGAGTGCTTTGTTTCATCCAGTTAGCGCCTCTTCCGGGTAAACGCGTTCCATATGTATAGGAAAACATACCGTTTAATAGCGCGCCTGGGATAATTTTGCCCTTAAAACCGGCTTTTTGCGCAGCTTCAATATCAGTAAAATACGGATTATTATCACCGGAAAGTTTTGAATATTCAATCAAATCCTCATCAGTAAACGTTCTTTTTATAACATCTTCCTGTCCGATTTTGATTTTTTTGTATTCCAGTACTTCTGATTCTTTATCAGACATAAAACTCTCATCAGGGCCGGGGAATCCTTTTTCCCAACCGGGTAATAAAACTTCAGCACTGCCCTGACAGCCTAATTGTCCGTTCGGCAGCACAACATTAGTCGCGATTTTCGCCCGTTCTTCGTTAGCTTCAATAACTTCGAATTTAAACCGTACTTCTGTATCGGTATAAGTAGGAGCCTGAAACATCATCTCCTGTTTAATCTGAAGCATTCCTGGGCCCGGCAGTTTTGAACTTAGTATACCGGATATAAAACTATAAAGCATCATTCCGTGGGCAACGGTTTTACCAAAACGCGTTCTAGCTGAAAATTCAGGGTCAACGTGAATAGGGTTATCATCCTTGCTTAGAGCAGCGAATCTATCGTATTGTTCCTGAATAAACGTTGTTTTTAATAAAGTTAAATCTTTTGAAAGAACTGATTTTTTCATATTTTTTCTCCTTATCTAATATTTAAAGGTAGTTTAATTTTTTTGCTTCTTCGGTTAACATATCTCTAAAATCCGGATGAGCAATACTAATCATTCGTTTAGCGCGTTCTTTTACCGAGCAGCCTTTTAAGCGGACACAACCGTATTCCGTAACAATGTAATCAACGTTTGCTCTGTGTAGAGTAACCTGCGCTCCCTGTTTCAGCATTGGAACTATTTTAGAAACTTCTTCTCTGGTTCCGTCCTGTTTTTTCGCGTTAACTGTTGAATAAAGAGTTATAAACGATTTACCCTCAGGGCATAATTGGGCACCTATTGCAGTATCTGCCTGACCACCGGTACCGCTGAACTGAACCGGGCCTATTGATTCGGAGCATACCTGCCCTACTAAGTCGACCTCAAGTGAAGTATTGATGGAAACCTGTTTATAATTTTGCCCGATTACGTATGGATCATTTACCCAGCTTCCACGGTTAAAAACTACCCCTGGATTATCATCAACGAAGTTATACAATTTTTCACTGCCAAGCGCAAAAGTACATACCATCTTATTAGGAAATAACGATTTCTTCTTGCCTGTAATTACACCGGCTTCAGCTAATTCAGCCATTGAATCCGTTAACATTTCCGTATGTATTCCTACGTCTTTTAGATGAGTTAAAACACCGCCTACAGCATTAGGTATTCCGCCAATACCAAGCTGTAAAGTTATCCCGTCTTCAAGATATTCCGCGATATAACTTGCAATTTTTTTATCTTTTTCAGAAACCGGAGCTTGAGGGAAAACCGGTGGTTTATAATCCGCTTCGATTATATAATCAACGTCATTAATGTGTATCATAATATCACCGAATGTCCGAGGATAGTTATCATTTACTTCAAGAATTACTAAATCAGCATATTGCATTAAATCAATTTCATACATGGCTGATAATGACAAGGACATATAACCGTGTTTATCCGGAGGTGTAGCAACCGCTGCTACAATATTCGGCTTTTTATAAGCCATTCTGTCAGGCGCGCACTTATGCAAATGATTAGGGATGAAAGTGTTAATAGCCGTAGGCGCTTTCCGTATAACCGGAGTGTAAAACCACGCGTCGTGATGAAAATGCCCTTTCATTTCTTCTTTATTGAAGAAATCATAGTTTGCCATAGGTAAACATGTTACCACTGTAACGTTTTCAACATTATCTTTTACGCCGGACAATTCAGTTAAAAACAGTTTGGGTTCCACTGCTGCCAAACCGGATATGATTTGATAATCCGATTTAACTAGTTTTACAGCTTCTTGCGCGGTAGTCAATTTCTGTTTATACAATTCCTTTAATTTTTGTTTATTCATAAACTTTTCTCCATTTCCAAAGTTAGAATCATAACTTTTTACTGCATCCAACTTCAATGATGTAAAAATATTTTTAGAAAATTATTATCCGGGTTATAAATTAAACTCACTGCTTAATATCCAGATAAATATTACCAACGGATAATTCGATTTTTAATCAATCTGTTTATCCGTTATTAAAATTGTAAACCTTGACGTAAACGGGAATGTCAAGATAATTTAAATTAATTTTTTATTTGAAAAAGATTTACTAAAAGGTTGACTCTCTACTTAGGGGAAAGGTTTATTTTTTATATATTAAATTTTAAATAAAAGCCGGGGTAAAAATGGATTCAGAAGATATTAGCAAGATAAATAATTTTGAAATAGTAGAAAAAATTGGTGAAGGCGGTATGTCAATTGTTTACAAAGCAATTGATACACGGAATAAAAACGTTGTAGCTATAAAAACAATAAAAGAGAAGATTGATACAAATCAGGAAACTTTTATTCGCTTTAAACAAGAAGCCAAATTGCTTTCAGAATTAAGCCACGAAAACATAATTAAGTTTATTGACTGTATAGAAAAAAATCATAAAGTATTTATAGTCACGGAATTTCTTTCCGGAGGCAATTTAAAAGATATAGTTAAAGATAAAAATCTCGATATTGATACAAAAGTTGATATTATATTGCAGATAACTTTGGCGCTGGATTATGTACATTCACAAGGAATTATTCATAAAGATATTAAACCGAGTAATATATTTATTAATCAAAAAAATCAGATTAAAATTCTTGATTTTGGGCTGGCAAATTTAATTAGTTATCATGATTTATTTTCAGAAGTTAATTCTATTGCCGGAAGCTTTCTTTACATCTCTCCCGAACAAAGCGGAATGCTTAGAAGAAATATTGATAACAGGTCTGATTTGTATTCACTTGGAATATTATTTTACGAAATAATATGCGGACATCCTCCCTATCAAACAGATAATATAGGTGAATTGCTTCATATGCACATCGCAAAAACTCCAACTGAACCTATTTCCATTATTCCTGAAATTTCTCCAATCCTTAATAAAATCATTTTAAAATTAATAAATAAAGATCCGGAAGAAAGATATCAAACTGCCTACGGTTTATCAGAAGACTTGAAAACATACATATCATTATCACCTGATCAGAAAAAAGTTTATTATTTAGAACTGGGGAAAAAGGACAGGATTAAAAACCTTAATTATAGAACGAGATTAATCGGAAGAAAAAACGAAATAAACATTTTGCTAAATCATTTGAACAATACTTTATTAAAAAAAGGTCATGCTACTCTCTTAATAGGAAAATCCGGTACCGGAAAAACGAGATTAATATCAGAACTGGAAAAATATTCTATATCCAAAAACGCTTTATATATAGTTATTTCATCCGAAGAAGGCGAAAGTAATAATCCTTATTATCCAATTTTAGAAGCTATTAAAAAAATAATCTCACATTTCACGAATAAGGTAAATGAAAAAATACGGCACGATGTATTTGGAAAATTACGCAAGGAACTCGGTGAAGAAGGAAAAATATTATCAAAAATTGTTCCTGACTTGATTAAAATTTTTGGACAACCGGATGAAGACAGCATATTGAAAAGTAATGAAAACGAAAAATTTTTCAGCTTGCTTAAAAAATTCTTTATTCATGTTTCCGCTCCGTCCAAACCGTTAATTCTGTGCTTTGATAACGTTCATTTCTGGGATGACGCCAGTTCTCAATTTTTAGTTTACTTTCTTCAATTAATTAAGTCAAACAGTATATACTTTGTTTTAAGC
>CALGPD010000268.1 GCA_937960625.1 uncultured Spirochaetia bacterium
GAAACGTTTGTTACTTTCTCTTTAATCTATGCGCGCACAGACAGAGCAGTATTGATTGCATTTGCCCATGGAGCAAAAGGCGGTACCGCGATATTTGATATGATAG
Source organism: uncultured Spirochaetia bacterium (assembly GCA_937960625.1). Taxonomy (GTDB): domain Bacteria; phylum Spirochaetota; class CALGPD01; order CALGPD01; family CALGPD01; genus CALGPD01. The sequence continues at coordinate 107 of CALGPD010000268.1, forward strand.
ACGGTATTTCTAAACTCGTTGTTGAAATATTACAACAGCCCCTTGCGTCAATTATAAACAGCACGAAAATTTTATCAGTTGATAAGCAAGGGAATATTAAACAGAGTACGGAAAGCTTAGCAGGATTAGATTTATCCGGTGGTAATTTTACAGGTGCTGATTTAAGCGGGAGAGATTTGTCAGGAGCAAATCTTCAAGGCGCAAACTTAACAAGAGTAAATTTTACCGGCGCGAATTTATCAAATGTAAATTTCAAAAATGCAATTTTAGAGAGGACAATTTTCAGCGGTTCAAATATTAAAGGCGCTGATTTTAAAGGCGTTAAAAAAATATCAATTTATAATAATTTTCATTCTACTAAAAACATGGGTACCGCAAAGTTTGACAATTACGCAAAAAACATTATCTCTACACCGTCAATATATGTGGGTTTTTATTTAGGCCCTGGTTATTCATACTGCCAGCATCAAATGCAGATGGGTGGAACAGTAATGACAAGGTTTGTAGGCCATGCGTCAGCAAGGTTTATTTTTAAAACCGGGTATTATTTCGGTGTATATGCTGATTTGGGATATCACGCTTTCCGTGCAATGGCATATGACCCTGATGCAACGCATTTTGAAGTAGGTTATGATTTACACTATTTGTATTTTAGTTTCGGCCCCAGCATTATTATAGATAGGTTTTTGTTTTACACAGGGCTTAGTTTTAATTTTTTAATATCCGGAGTCAGATTTAGCGCTGATGAAGAAGAATCCGGGGATGTTCTTAATACTTTCAATATAGCTTTTATAATAGGTTTCAGATGGAAATATTATTCATATAAAACTTTTGATTTAACAATGGGTTTTGATTTAAAATTTCAACTTGAAAGAGTTGATATGAAAAAAGATGCTGATATAAAAATATTAGGTGTTTATTTATCTTTAGGTATTTTATTTTCAATTTAATTTTTTAGGAAAATTTTATGAAACGATTACTGTTTATTATCATATTTATTTTTATACAATCAATTACAGGATTTAGCGCGGAATCTGCCAATACCGGTAATGAAAATAATCAGGTTAAAAAACAACCTGAAGCTGTTCCGGTAACCCAGAAACAGAAAGATAAGGAATTATACGGTGTCGGTGATGTAAAAATAGATTTAGGCTTAAACATCGGTGGAGGTATATCGTTTAATACAACGAGGATATCCACAGAGGGGGATAGAATCTTTATGTTTGCGGGCCAGGTATCTTTCAGGGCTATTTTTCACTTTTCATATTTTTCCGGTATGATTTTTGACGCTGGTGTTGAATACCTTTCCATGAAAGAGAAACAAGATACATATACTCCTGAATACAGGCTTTTATATGGATATATAGCGGCATCGTATTTAATGTTATATAAAAGACTATGTATTTATTTCGGCCCGTTTATTGAGTTTACAATTTTAGGAAAATACGAAAAAATAGAAAACGATGTAATTGATGACCATTCAAGTTTTACTTTTCCTAATGTTGGTTTTAATTTCGGTGCCGGGGCTTTTGTGTTAAGGTCTAAGTCTTTTAAACTGTACGTTGGCTTTAGCATGAAATATCAATTCCTTTCATGTATGAGAGTTGCGGGTTCAGGAAGTAAAATACTTGCTTTCTTTTTAGACGTTTCCATGTTTTTTTAATTAACCGGATTTTGATATATTCTTCAACTGATACTTATCTATAAAATTCAATTTTATCAAAATAATTACAAAATTGTTAATATTTTATGGACATTTTTCTTTCGTTATTTATAATAAGAATATTAATATAAATTCGGAGGTGTTATGAGAAAATCAATATCATTGTTATTAATGTTGGTTTTTGCTTTATTCGTTGCTTGCGGCAAAGGCAAGACAGGCGACGGAAAAACAAACGGAGGCAGTTCAGGGGGCAGTGCTTCTGCCGGTTCTGAGAATCCGCACAAACTTGATAAGGAGTTTTTTAAAACATATTACAACGAGCTTGGTAAAATATTGAAAGAAAACGCTGCTGATGCTGATAAAGCCGGTGAACTTGCTGTAAAATGGATTGAAGACCATCAAGAAAAAGTTGACGCACTAAAAAAGTATCTAGCATGGTTTGATACTAAAGAATGGATGGACTGGGGTAAGAAAAATGCGGGATTGTTACTATCAACGGGTAATTTTGCTTCGGGCATGATGGAATTAGGTAAACAAAGCCCTAAATATATGCAAAGCAAAAATTTTCAAAAGTTTTTACAGATGCAGGCCAGGCCCGGACTTGGTAAAAAATAGGATTATTTAAAGTTTAATTTAAAAGCGTCTGTTAATAGCAGGCGCTTTTTTAGTTTTAAAACTTCTTGAACGTTCTCTCCAAATCTCCTTCTTTAACTACTAACACAGATACTTCAGCGTTTGCTAAAACATAACGGGATTCCATACTAATCAAATCACGGCGGGATTTGCTTTCCTGCCATTCACCTAAAATGATTAAATCTATACGGTTGTCTTTAGTCGCTGTAATAATCTCGGTTGAAATCATACCTTTTTTGAGAAGTTTGGTTATTTTCTGTTTCTTGGTTTTTGCCATTTCTTCAATCATGTTAAGGTATTTCTCACCGTCCATTTCAAGAGATTTTTCATACTCTTTGGATTCTTCTTCAATAAAAATATTAGACATCATGAGTTCTTTAATCGTTGCGGTATCAATAACGTATAAAACGAATAGATTAATATCCATTTCTTTGCATAACATGATTGCATAACGCGCCGCGTTTACTGAAGCTTGAGTTCCCGAAATAACGAGTAAAGCGTTTCTAATGAGTTTCATATCCGCTTGTCCTTGTTTAGTTTTTTCTTTAACATTTTTTGAATAAAAAGCATTTCCCTATCTTTTTCTTCGATTGTATCTTCTATGTATTTTTTTGTTTCATTGTTATCCGGTATAACGAATTTATCAAGAGCGTTAACCCTTCTTTGTGTTTTTTTTAGTTCCCTGGAAAGCCGCCAGATAGCTGTCCTTATTTCAGCCATTTTTCCCGTTGCGTGTAAAACCTCAAGGAATTTTATCATTACTTCATCGCTTAATACACTTGAATTCCCGAAACTGTATTGCAGGCTTTTATGCGGAATATCAATTTGTACGGAAGGAAGAGTTATACCCATTACTTTAGTAACTTTTTCTTTGATTAGGTAATCATAATTAATTCCTACCGATGTTTCTTTAACCTGTAACGCGCCTTCTTTTACTATAAGTGTTTTTAGAGATGCATAAGCATGCTTTAGTTTTTCCGCAAGCTCTTTTTCTGCAAGTTTGGCTCTTTCAAGCATTTTCATTAATTCCATAACGAGTATCTCACGTTTTTGTTCAAGAAGTTCATAGCCTTCTTTCGCAACACTCAGCGTCTCCTTTACAGATATTAAGTTTGATTTTGTTGGGGATAATCCTAATTTGTTTGCCAATTATTTCTCCCTGCCGTAATATTGCTCAATATCTTTTTCTTTAACACGGTATAATTCATCTTTGGGTAATAATGAAGCTACTTTCCAGCCTATTTCAAGGGTTTTTTCGATTTCACGGTTTTCATTAATGTTTTGATTTACAAACTCTTTTTCAAAGCTGTCTCCAAACTTTAAATAAAGTTTATCCAGTTCGGATAATTCTTCTTCTCCGATTACACTCGCAAGAGCGCGTACATTTTTAACGTATGAATACGCGGCAAATAACTGGGATGATATCCGTGGATGATCATCTCTTGTCATGCCTTTACCGATGCCGTCTTTCATTAATCTTGATAAAGATGGCAGGCCTGCAACAGGAGGATAAATACTGCGTTGGTGTAAGTCCCGGTCAAGTACTATTTGGCCTTCGGTTATATACCCTGTTAAATCCGGAATTGGATGTGTTATATCATCGTTAGGCATTGTTAAAATTGGTATTTGAGTTATTGAGCCTTCTGAAGTATTAATTCTTCCCGCGCGTTCATATAGTGAAGCTAAATCGCTATAAAGGTAACCGGGATATCCTTTTCTTGAAGGAATCTCACCGCGTACAGTTGAAACTTCCCGGACAGCTTCACAATAATTCGTTATATCAGTTAATATTACTAAAACGTGCATGTCTTTTTCAAATGCAAGGTGTTCGGCAGCTGTAAGCGCTGCTCTCGGAGTAATCAGCCTTTCAATTGAAGGGTCATCAGCTAGGGATAGGTACATAACAACACGTGATAATGCGCCTGATTCCTGAAAGGTTTTAAGGAAATACCGCGCGACATCGTATTTTACGCCCATTGCCGCAAATACTATTACAAATTCTTCATTACTCTTAAGTTTAGCCTGACGCACTATTTGAGCAGCGATTTGATTATGGCTCATTCCTGATCCGCTGAATATAGGGAGTTTTTGCCCTCTAATCAACGTATTAAGGCCGTCTATAGCAGAAATTCCGGTCTGAATAAAATCCCTTGGATAAACTCTGGAATACGGGTTAATAGGCATTCCGTTAACATTTAAACGGTTTTTAATAAATGGTTTAGGAAGCCCGTCTCTGGGCTCTCCAAGTCCGTTAAATACTCTGCCTAACAACTCTTCGCTAACACCTATTTCAAAAGGCCTGCCTAAAAATGTAACCTTTGTGTTTTCAAGTGAGATACCCTGGGTATTTCCAAGTACCTGAACAACAGCTGCGGTTTCGGAAACTTCTAAAACCCTGCCAAGCCGTTCTTTACCCATATCATCTTGAATTTTTACAACCTCGTCATAAGCAACGTCTTTAATATTTTGTACTATAATAATAGGGCCGTCAATAGTCTCAATGCCCCTGTATTCTAGTCCTTTCATTTAGAACTCCTTTCGATATCATCGAGTTCCTGTATCATTTTTTCTTTAATATCGTTGAACTTTTCAAGTTTTTCGTTTTCAACAGCAAACCGCATTCTCATTATCTGCGGAATGGATTTAATTTTATTGATTTTAACAAGAGGAATCCCCTTTGCAATCATTTCTTTAGTGCGGTAGTAGAAAGTCATTATTATATCAAGCATGTTTAACTGTTTGCCCGGAGATGCGTACATATCAATATCATCAAACGCGTTTTGCTGCATGAATGCATTTTTAAGCATTTCAGCAGCACGTAAGATAATCTTCTGCGAATCAGGTAATGCTTCTGGACCTACAAGTTTTACAATCTGCTGTAAACGGTTTTCACGGTTTAATATTTCCATTGCATTATCCCGGTATTCTCTCCAGTGCGGGTTTTGTTTTTCCCACCATTCGCTGACTTCATCAACATACTCGGAATAAGAGGCAATCCATCCGATAGAAGGGTAGTGCCTTGCATTTGCAAGTTCTTTGGATAAGCCCCAAAAACAACGGATAAACCGTTTGGTATGCTGGGTTACTGGTTCTGAAAAATCTCCACCCGGAGGTGATACTGCCCCGATAATGCTAACAGAACCGTATTCACTGCAAAGTGTTTCAACCCTGCTGGCGCGCTCATAGAATTCTGCCAAACGGGTAGGTAAATAAGCAGGGAAACCTTCTTCAGCAGGCATTTCTTCAAGCCTTCCTGATAATTCCCGTAAAGCTTCTGCCCACCTTGAGGTTGAATCCGCCATGATTGCAACATCATAGCCCATATCCCTGAAATATTCAGCTATAGTTACTCCTGTATAAATTGAAACTTCTCTAGCGGCAACGGGCATATTTGAAGTATTTGCTATTAATATTGTTCTTTCCATAATTGGACGGCCTGATTTAGGGTCAACGAGTTTAGGAAATTCGTTCAATACATCCGTCATTTCGTTGCCTCTTTCTCCACACCCGATATAAACTATGATATCAGCATCACTCCATTTTGCAAGCGAATGCTGGGTCATCGTTTTACCCGTTCCAAATCCACCCGGTATTGCGGCAGTACCGCCTTTAGAAATAGGAAAGAATGTATCTATAACGCGTAATCCGGTAATTAAAGGGGCATCCATGCCGAGTTTTTCTTTATACGGCCTTGGAATTCTAACAGGCCAAAAGTTTGATAAAGTAAAACTTTTTTCCCCGTCTTTTGTTTTAATTTTATATATTATATCTTCAATCGTATATTCGTTCTGTTTGTTTATGAATGTAAGTTCACCTGAAATTTCAGGCGGAACCATGATTTTTGATTTTATTAATCCTGTTTCCTGTATTTCGCCGATTACCTGTCCTGGATTTACATTATCACCTTTTTTAGCAATTGGTTCAAATAACCATTTTTTTGTTTTTGAAAGCGCGGAAGTTTTTTCTCCCCGTTTAATAAATGCACCGGAAAGTTTTTCAAGTTCAATTAAAGGCCTTTGAATGCCGTCATAAATACTGCCGATTAATCCCGGGCCTAATTCAACTGATAAAGGCCTTCTGTGGGAAACAACCGGCTCGCCTGGTTTCATTCCTGAGTTATCTTCATATACCTGAATTGTCGCAATATCGCCTTCATTTCTAATAATTTCGCCGATTAAACCGAGTTCGCCTACCTCAACAACATCAAGCATACCCGCTTCCCGTAAACCGCTTGCTTTAACAATTGGGCCATTTATACTTATTATTCTTCCTTTAACTTCCATATTAACGCCTTTAACGATTATTATTTTTCATCACGTTCTTTTAATTCTTTTTCCAATTCTGAAAAAAGTACATCGTAAACAATATAACGTACTTCTTCAATATCTCTTGCTATATATCCTGAAATAGTATTATCAAGAGCCATTCTATTATTTTCACCTGATATAATGACACCGTATCCCTGATCTTTATTTTTATTAAGTTTTAATTTGATGCCATTTTTTTCTTCAAATTGTTTTAGATCTTTTTCTGAAATTAAACTTTTCGTTGAAATATTTACAACGTATTCGCCTTGTTCAAGTTGATCTACACCCTGTTTTAGTAAACTTATTTCAATAGGTTTAACTGTATTGCTGTCGATATCCTTAATTTTTGTTTTAAGTTCATTCATAACCTCATCAACCAAAGAATTCATCATTTCAATGTTTTTCTTTTTAACTGCCTGAGGAATAGAAGATAGAACGCGGTTTTTTTCTTTTTTTGCATGCTCTAACGCGTTGTTTTTAATCTTATCATACTCAGTTTGTGCATCATCTTTGGCGTTTTTAATGATTTTTTTAGCCTCAGATTCAGCTTTTTTTACTGTTTGTTTTTGTTTACGCTCCGCGTCTTGAATAATTTCTTTTTTAAGGTTTTCTTCATCACCTATAATTTTCATTTACTACACCTACTTTAAGGTTAAATATTGATACCTACAGCTTCCCTTATCGCTTCTGTTAGAGTCCGCCTGTCATCAAGATGGCCTTCAAAATCAGGAATTTCAACTATCAATGGGTAAGAACTTTCTAATTCCCATTTGGTAATTGTTTCATCCAGATAACGGGCTATTTTTTCAGTAATAATTAATATACCCGCGTCCGGATAATTAACCGCTCTGTCAAAAGCCTGTTTTGCTGTTTTCGGGCCTTCAACAGCTTCGCCCGGAACTCCAACGTAACGGAAACCCAATACTATGTCTTCATCTGCTAATACGTAAAATTTCATATTCTATGCGTATAAAATTAATATGGCAATAATTAAACCCCATATTGCAATACCTTCGGATAAACCTACAAAGGTCAATGCGCGTCCGAATAAGTCAGGTTTTTCGCTAATAGCGCCCATTGCCGCACTACCGACCTGGCTAACAGCAATACCTGCTGCCAAACAGCCAAAAGAAACGGATACTGCAGCTGCAATATATTTCCAGCTCGAAGTGCTTTTTTTTACCTGCTTATGTACCTGTGTTTTTGTATTGCTCGTTGTATCTGCATCAGCAGCGTGAACCGCGTTAACAATAAAAAACATTGATAAGAGAAAAATTAAAATTATTGGTAAAAACAGAATAAATTTTTTACTCTTAAACATACTATATTCTCCTTATGGTTAATCATTTAACTTTTTCTATTTTAAAAGGTTTGAAACCTCTACCTTCTCCGCTAAAGAATTTTGAGAAGAACTCATAATATTGCAGCCTCATTGTTTGAATCGAAGCTACAAGGCCTTCTAAAATTATTATAAAAACGTTTCCTATAAAAATAACTACAATCGCGAAAATATCGCCTGTAACCGATCCCTGTAATAACCCGGCCATAGTAAAAATAGCAAAAGATAGAGAAGCGTGAGCTAGCGCTAATGCTCCCATCCTCATAAAACTTGCTGTACTTCCAAGAAAATATATTACTATTTCTATTAGTTCAATAATACTTACTAAAATAACCGAGCCGATTCCTTCTTCAGTATGGCCCTGTTTTTTTTCTATATACCAATGAAGAGGTTCGTTTAAAAATAATAAAAATAATGGTAAGATTATTAATAGTATGGTTTCAATACCAAGTATATTAAAAGATTTTTTAAATACCATTGTTCTAATTACTATTGTAAGCACTCCCCAGTAAAACCATAATCCGAATAAACCGGTTTTCTCAAACAAGCCTTGATAATATTTTCTTTTATTAAAGAGGTTGATAATATTTAATATTATTCCAAAAGAAATAAAAACTGCTCCAAATGCCACAGCCAACATAAATAATCTCATAAAACCGTGCATAGGGCTGAGAAAAAGCGGTTTTAAAACGTGTTCATTCCCAAAAATTGAGCCGTAAAAAGCTCCGAATGTCATTGAGCATATTCCCATGCCCATGAATAAAACGCCTAAATGTGAAAACTTTTTTAATAGTTTTAGTTTGAATTTCATGAATACGCCGATTAGAAAAAAAACAAAGCCCTGCCCTAAATCGCCGAACATAAGCCCGAACATGAACATATACGTTATCGCTACCACGATTGTAGGGTCAATTTCTCCGTACTCTGGAAGCCCGTAATTTTTAACTAGTATTTGAAAGTTGCTTGCAAATTTGCTTTGTTTTAATTTTACCGGAACTTTTATTTCGCCTTTTTTATATCCGGGCAATTCATAAGGTTCAAAAATATTTATATATACTTTGCCTTTTGTTATTTCCAGAATTTTGTTTGTAATATTTTCAACTTTATTGTTTTCAATCCATCCTGATATATGAGTTACTCTGCCGGTGCGGGTAAATTTTTCCGTTGCTTTTAACATATCTTCTTCAATGTTTATGCTTACTCGTAATTTTAGTAGTTTTTGATAGTTTTCTTCTTGAAATTTTAAAAATTTTGCTTCAATCATTTTAAGCTCATTTTTAAGCGAGAAAAGTTTATTTTCCGTTTCAGTAATTAGTTCGGATATGGTTTTATTTTTAAATCTATCAACGCTTTTTTCTTTAAATTCGAGTTTTTTAAGCAGTGATTCAAGAGCCCATTTTCCTTTTTTACTCGTTATACATACATAATCTCCTGAATCTCCCAACGGTATAAATAGAAATCTGGATATATCTTGTTTTTCTAATAATTTGGTTTTTGATTTGGGAATATTACCATAAGAAAGATAGGCAAATTCAAATTCAGATAGTTTTGATAAGTTAAAGTTTATATATCCAATTGAGTTCAATTCTTTATAAATTTGGGTTATTTCGTTTAATGAATCCTCAAATGATTTATATTTATTAATATCTTCCGTTATTAATTCTTCAAGAACTTCAAGTTCAGTGTTAATGTTATCTACACTTAAAATATAATCTTCCTGTTCATTAAGTTCTTTTTCCTTAAACCGGATATTAGCCATAATGCATATTTCTTCAAACCTGAGTTTTACATCTTGAACTCTGGATGTATAATCTGAAGGAGGAGAAAATGCATCATCATCGCGTTTTTTTCTTTCAATGATTTCTAGAGCGCTTTCAAATCCTAAAAGAGCAACGACTTGACTGATGTGAGTGTCTAAAACGAGCATATCAATTTTTTTCATTTTTACTGATGACGGCAAAATAATACCCTGTATTTAAATAAGTAAAGATTTAATTTCTTCTCTGTTCATATTAAATCTAAATCCCTCAACAATTGAATTTAGATTTGTAATTTCAATTAACTTTAATCCAAAAAAACTAATGACGGGAGCTGCTGTTAAATAATTATTATATAAAAATTCGTAATAACTTTGTTTAATTATTTTTTGAATACACATTTCAATTTCTTTAAAACTTACGTTTTCATAATCGATTTCTTTTTTATACGTTTTATCATACATTTTTTCAAGTTTATTTTTGTATTTCTTAGGAATTGCCATTAAAATCTCATCAATATATCTTGATTCAAACATTTCTTCATATTTAGATAAATTGAATTTATAAACCTTTCCGGAAATTACATAGTTTTCAACTTCTTCTATTGGTACTTCATAGTAATATTTTAAACGTAATATCCATAATAAGTTTTTATAATCAGCTTCCGTTTTTATTAATTCAAGATAAGCTGATCTGGCTTTGCCTCTGAATAATCTAAATAATGAGAACAATTCCTGATAATCCAGTATGTCGAGTTTGTTTGAGATAATAAATGCCGGATTTTTTGATTTAATATTTTTTTCGTTGAAAATATGTTCATAACGCGTGTTTACTAATGCTTCCGATAATTCTTTTAGAGTTTTGCGTTTCACTACTTGTATAGGATTGAAGGAAGAGTAGGGGGAAATGTCAAGGAATTTCAGCCCGGTTTTGTATCTTGGGTATATAATCGCTTTTACAATTTTTTTTAAGTTTGCAATTTCAAATCGTCTTATTAAAGAGAGCATAAGCGGCCTAATTGAATGGGAATATTTCACAAGTTTTTTCAGCGTTTTCATGGATTCTGTGTGAAGTTTAACCTGAAACTCATGTACAATATTTGGTCCAACAGAAGAAATTAATAGATCAGGGAAAACATGAACCGCAACTTCTTCTTCGCTTTTAGATTGCAGGAGCTTATAAAGTCTGGAATTTTCGTACATATGCGATTTAAGCGCACGGATTTTTGCATTTATAACGTGTATTTCAGATGCATTCATATTTCGTTTTTAAGCCATTTCATAATTTGTTCAAATGCTTTGTCTTTATTGATTTTTGCTTTATTAAGTATTTCGTTGTTTTTTTCTATTATTCTTTTTACGGTTTGTTCTTTTTCAGTTTGTGCTTCATTTTTATAGGTGTTAATTAACTCGTTTTCTTCTTCATGTGCTTTGTTAATCAATTTATCGATTATTTGTTTTGCTTCGAGATTTGCATTATGTATAATTTCGCTTGCTTGTTTTTCACCATTACGTAATATTTCATTAGCTTTTTCTTCAACTTTAAGCATTTCTTTTAATACGTTTTCAACAAGCGGTTTTGATTTCATGCTGCATTATACCTCTTGCTCTTCATAATCTGCAATTAACTTGTGAACTTCTTTCGCACTTCCGCAATCAATAAACTTTTGGGTAATGTCATCGCTTTTTGATAATTTAGCAATCTTTTGAAGGATTTGAAGGTGTTCGTTTGGATTGCTTTCTTGAGTAACCATCATAAACACAACATTAACAGGTTCGTCGTCTTTGGCCTGATAATCAATACCAATTCCTGAGATACCAAGAACTACGTATGACCTTTCAATAATGCCGCTTTTTGCATGAGGTATTGCAATACCTCCGCCAATGCCCGTTGTTCCTTTAGTTTCTCTGTCTCTGATTGCTTCAAGCAAGGGTTCTCTGTCCGGAATATTATAAGTATTAACCATAAGGTCAATAAGCTCCTCGAACACTTCTTCTTTGTCTTCAGCTTCAAGGTTTATTTTAATACTTTCCGGTGTAATATATTCAGATAAAAGCATAGTTTTCTTCCGGTTAATTAAATTTAAATTTTATAAAACTTACTCCTTAATCCCAAATTGTCAAGAATATTTTCAAATTTGGAACTAAAAGCAATATAATATTAACAAATTTTGAGCAATATATTGCTTGATATTTAAGCTAAATTGTTTATATAGGACAGTAAAATATGTTAATTTTGTGTTGAACATTATAATTTTATCTTATTTATTAAAGGATTTTTATTAATATAAAATGAAAATATCTTGATAATATCCGCTCCCTGTAATACAAAGGATTATGTTATGATTTCAGTAAGATTGTCCAAGGATTTGGAAGTTAAATTAGAACAGATTGCCGAACAGAAAAAACTTACAAAATCCGAAATTGTTAAAACGCGTTACTTTTATACTTTGAACAATATTCTAACAAGAAAACTCCTTATGAACTTGGAAAAGATTTATTCGGTAAATATGGCAGCGGTAAGGAAAATCTATCATCTGATTATAAGAATATTTTAAAAGGAAAATTAAATGAAAAATATTCTCATTGATGCCGGACCGTTAATTGCACTTTTCGATAAATCAGATAAATACAATGAAAGTATAATTAATTTCTACATGGCCCGTTATTTCAGAAGTTGCTCATATGTTAAATTTTAATATTAAAGTGCAAATTGATTTTCTTTATTGGATAATATCGGGTGCTTTACAGCTGACAAATTTGGGATATGAACATATTGATAGATTGATAAAAGTAACTGAGAAATATTCAAATATATCTATGGATCTAGCGGATTCTTCTTTAATTCTTGTTTCTGAAATATCCGGAATAACTAAGATAGCTACAATTGATTCTGATTATTATATCTATAGAACTTGCAATGGAACTGTATTAGAAAACGTATTAAAATCATATTTATAAAAATGTTTCAATTCTATCTTTTTTTTATCCTAACCCATAAACCAGTTTTACTGAAATTTATTCCAGGATATGAGGAAGGTTTTGCGTTTACCGTATTAACCAGATGATTTAAATCCATTGTAATTATCATTGTGTTAAAATTAACGTAAACGTATATTTTGTGCAAAGTTTGCGGTTTAGGGGGTAATCCGCCGTATTTTGGCTTTGGAAAAGTTTTTATTTTGGATATTTCCCGGATGATATGCCCTTGTTTTTTGATTAAGGATATTGTATAGTTTTTAAGTGATATGTTTTTCGTTTCATTTATAAACATAGAAAGGCGTTTTTTTATATAATTTCCTGCCTGTTTAACTACAAAGTAAAACTTATGTATATCGCCAACGAGTAAATACTCTGAAGGTGCGGCTGCGCTTATATAGTCAATATCTTTTAATAGATTAAGCGTTTTTTCCAGCGGCTGTTTATTAATAATATAAGGAAGTTTTTTTTCTGAAATTATTTTATCAATAGCGGGAATGAAAAAAGAATAATTTTTTGCCGCAATAATATATTCCGGTTCATGTTTTACAAATTGGTTTATTTGAATCTCAGGTTTGTTTTTATCAATATAATAAATAACTGACTTATAGATTATCAAGGATAGTAATAATACAACGGAAAAAGTTATGAATTTTGATAAGAATTTTCTCAACGCATAATCCCGGCAATGAATAAATTTTATACTTAAAAATAATATAGTATTATTTTATTTCAAAATATAGAAATAAATTATTTAGTATTTGCATGTTTTTGCATTATGTATCCAATTTTGTAAATATTTCCAGCCTATATTCTACTGATAAAACTTTAATAGCTTAAATTTAGTTTTTATTAACGTGAATTTCGATTTAAATTATAAAATTTATTTTTTTCTAAATATATGATTTTTAATAAATCAAAAAGATCGCTTCGTCAACTTCGCCCCTCGTAGGCGACGTTAGCTTATGCCATACGAGGAAAAAATACCTTTAGGCAAAGTCTCCTACGAGCATGAGCCAAGCAATCCCCCGTGAATAGTCACCATCGAGCGTTAGCGAAGCAATCCCATAAGGTTTTTTTAATAAGACTGCTTCGTCACTTGCGTTCCTCGCAGTGACATAAAACTTTGGAAAATTGCAGTAATTTTTTTAAATCGAATTTCGCGTTATTATATAGTTGATAATAATCAAAAAAAATCAACTCTTTACATTATGATTTCACCTTGTTTTTATTATATTTTTTACTCATTTATTAATACTCACGGAGATAATCATGAAAAAACAGGTGTTTTCAGGAATTCAACCCACTGGAGAATTGCATATCGGTAATTATTTAGGCGCGATAAAAAATTGGGTTCAAATGATAGAGGATTATGATTGTATTTTTTGTATTGTAGATTTACACGCTATCACTGTAAAATACGACACCGGTAAAATGCAGGAGAATATTTTTAACGCTGCTGCATTGTATATGGCTTGCGGTCTTGACCCTGAAAAGTGTACTATCTTTGTTCAAAGCCATGTGCCTGAACATACTGAATTAACGTGGATATTGAATACGGTTACTCCAATGGGTGAATTAAATAGAATGACGCAATTTAAAGATAAATCCAAGCAGCACAACGCAAATATCAATGTAGGGTTATTTGATTATCCCGTTTTAATGGCTTCTGATATTATATTATATGATGCTACTGTTGTTCCCGTTGGAGAAGACCAAATTCAACACATAGAATTTACACGTGAGGTTGTACGGGATTTTAATAACCGTTACGGAGAAGTATTTAAGGAGCCTGATGCCAAACTCGGTGAAGCCAAAAGAATAATGGGCCTTGATGGTGACAATAAAATGAGTAAATCCATGAATAATTATATTTCGTTAATGGAAACAGATGAAAGTTTATGGCAGAAACTTAGAGGCGCAAAAACCGACCCCGCGAGAATAAAACTATCGGACCCGGGTGACCCTAAAGTATGCAACGTATATAACTTGCATAAGTTTTTTACTCCTGAAAATGAATTAGCGGAAATAGATAAGAGTTGCCGTTCTGCGGAAATCGGCTGTATCCAGTGTAAGAAACAGTTAAAAGAAAACATTATGAGGGAATTAACTCCGATTCAGGAAAAGAAAAAGGAATATGATAAAAACCCTGAATTGGTATATAACGTACTTGAGCAGGGCAGGCAAAGATGTTCTGCGCTTGCAAAAAAGAAAGTTGAACAGGTTAAAAAAACCATGGGATTGATTAGGGAATAACTTATGTTTGTGCGCTTCTTCTTCTAATTAACGCTGCTGCTAGAAATGCAATATTTCCCAGCCATGGAGAGAAATACGGGTTGATTAGTTTTTGTTTACCAAGGCTTGAACCAAATTGGAATGTTACATAATAAGCAACGAAAATAAATAAAGCCATTAATAAACTTTTAATAAACAAGTTTTTTCTTGAATGGAATTTTCCTATTGTTACCCCGATGAAAATTATTAGAAAAGTCCCAAACTGAAAAGCAAAGTGATAGCCTATTAAATCAACGAGTTCATGTTCGAATTTTTTATTACTTCTTCGTAATTTTTCAATAAACTTTACCCCTTCGGGTATAGTCATTCTTGTTATTTTTTTTACATTCTTTTCAAAGTGATAAGGTTTATCCTTCGAAGGTAAAATCCAATACTTAATTTTTTTTGTTTTTTCTCTTAAAAATCCCTGCTTTTCATGCCAGAATCTTATGACTCCGTTTTGAACTATCCATTGTTTTGTTTTTTCATTCCAATGAATTTTATCTGCATCAAGTCGGTAGACAACGTATAATGGAATTGTAGGTTTTTTTATGTTTTTAACAAGTATTTCAAACTCTTTCTTGTACGGTTTTAAAGTATCCGGGTCAATTACTTTTGCTCCCATGCGGGGACGTTTTTTCGTTGTATTTGAACCGTAATCTTTAATAATTCCCGGCCATGGGTATTTATTGCTAACTTTGAAATTCATTTTTATTTGTTTTTTTTGTGGAAACTTATCCGGATTTTCCATCATTTGTTTTTTTCTCAACATCTCATATTTTTTATAAAAAGGAACGTTTGTTTTTCCTTCTCCAGGGTTTGATTTCAAAGTTGTAGGTTTTTGCTTTGGAGTATCTTTTTTTACAAGTTTTTCTTCGTTTTCTTGTATTACTTTTTTCTTGATTACTTTTTTTAATAATTTATCCTGTTCTTTTTTCCGTTTTTCTAATTCTTCAAACAGTTCGTTTGTTTTTCGAAGGTTTCTATTATTTCTGTAAAGTTTTTTACGTAAATCCTTAATTACTTTCTTTATCTCAAGAATTTTATTTAAGTCTTGAAGCTTCTCAATTTGTTTGGCTCTAAGACTGATTTTGCTTTTTATATCTCTTATGCTTGCTTTAATTTGCATGATTTCATTTTTAACAGTATTGTAGCGTTTTATAAGCTTTGTAACATTTTTGGATTTAATCTTTTTCGTCTTTGTGAGTTTTATTTCTTCCTCAATTCTTTTTCTAACTTCAATTATACGTTTACTGAATTGTTTAAACTTTTGGCTTTCAACTTCACTTACGTTTTTGCGTTCTTTTATTATAATAGGCTTAATCATGATTTTTTTCCGCGCATCGTATCTTTCCATTGAATAAAAAAGGTTGCCTTCACCCGTTATATTCAAGTTCATCTGGTCTTTTTTATACCGGTTGGGATGGCGTATTTTGTCATTCATTGATTGGGCTGTATCCCAGGTGGGAACCGAAATGTATTCCGTAAAAGCAATGAGAAAAACGGAAAAAATTAGCCCAATAACCCATAGTGGCCGTGTTAAGCGGAATAAATATACTCCAGAGCCGACGGCAGCAACGATTTCGTTATTTTTATAGAAATTACCTAATGTAAAGATTGTTGAAAATAAAAAGGCGGCCGGAGCAAGCAGGGTTGATGCATAGGGTATGCGCAGCAAATACATTTTTATTATATACCCTGTTGAGGGTAATCTATGAGATACTTTAAAAAAATACGGCAGTTCATTTATAAGTTGAGTTATAATAAAAATAAATATAAATAGAAATAATGCTCCAAACGCGTTTTTTAGAAAGTCCTTAAGCAAATATTTATCAAGTATTGTGGGTTTAAAAAGATTAAACTTATCCCCTGGGAATTTTATATTGGTTTTTGCTTGTTTAAATTTATTTTTTTCTTTTTTCCCTGAAATTTGAAGCCTTTTTTGAATCCATTTATTTAACTTTTTTGAATTGCTTTTTTTTAGAATAGCGTATAATAAATTATTATATATGGTTTTCATTTTTTCTTTTGTGAAAAAAGAAAGAAAATTATTAAATACCTCAAACATTCTGGTGAATTTTGAATTATTAAAAAAGGTTTGTTTTCTTTTGTTTTCACTTTTCGATGAGTTTGAATATTTCTTGCTTTGCTTTTTCATTTGATAAATTATACATTGTTTGGGAAAAAGTATCAATATGTTTTATTATTGGTTTTTGATTATTTTCTTTTTTAGGCGCAATAAATATTTTTTTGTATTTTGTTGCGCTGATTCCTTCTTCATCGGTTAATAATTCTTCTATAAGTTTTTCTCCCGGGCGTAAACCGATAAATTCAATATCAATTTCCTCATAAGGTTCAAAACCGGAGAAACGTATTAAATCCAAAGCAAGGTCTAAAATTTTAACCGGCTTGCCCATGTCTAATATAAATATCTCTCCGCCCATGGCGTGTCCGCCTGCCTGCAATACTAATTGGCTCGCTTCAGGAATAGTCATAAAATACCGTAATGCATCCGGATGGGTAACGGTAACGGGGCCGCCTTTTTCTATCTGGCTTTTAAAAATAGGGATTACACTGCCCCTAGAGCCCAAAACATTTCCGAAACGCACCGCAGAAAATATACAATTTGATTTTTCCGTAAATTCCAGCATAACGCGTTCTGTTAATAATTTGGTTGCGCCCATAATATTCGTGGGATTAACAGCCTTATCCGTTGAAATCTGAACATACCGTTCTACACCGTTTTCTTCAGAGCAACGCATTAAAATCATTGAACCTAAGACGTTGTTTTTAAAAGCCTCAACAGGGTTGACTTCCATTAAATAAACGTGTTTATGAGCAGCAGCGTGAAAAACTATATTTGGTTTTTCCTTTTTCATCACCTGTGTAATCCTATTATAATTTCCAATATCCGCAATTATGCTTTTAATATTTAATTCGGGAAAACATTCTTTAAGTTCCCGGGTAATATTAAATATACTGTTTTCGCCTTTTCCCAATAATAATAGATTTTTTGGGCTAAATTGTATAACCTGACGAGCAAGTTCTGAACCAATTGAACCGCCTGCGCCCGTAATTAGGATGTTTTTATCCGTTAAGTATTGTGATATACTCGTTGTATCTAAATCAATTATTTCCCTGCCAAGTAAATCCTCAATTTGAACAGGGCGTATCTGGTTAACGTAAACGTTTCCGTCAATAAGTTCTGACTGACTTGGAAGAGTGCGGATTTCAACAGGGAATTGCTCTAAATAGTTTATTAATTCACGCATTGCTTTGCCCTTTAAAACGGGTATAGCAATCAATATTACTTCAATTTTGTATTTAGATATTAACCGGTTAATATCTTCACGCTTTCCCAAAACTTTTACGTTTTGGATTATCATTCCCTTTTTTTTATCATCATCATCAATAAAACCTATTACTTCATAACGGAGATAATTATTCCTTTCAATTTCACGTATTATTTGCTCACCGCCCACACCCGCGCCGTATATAAGAATTCTTTTTAATGGCGCTTGGTTTCCGCTCTTAAATACTTTATACTTATCAAATACTTTATTAAATATTCTAACGCTTATCCTTGAACCGTTTACAAGGATTAATGTTAAAAAGAAATCGATTAGAATTATACTCGTTGTTAATTGATTGAATTTAAATATTTTTTCCAAAGTGAATATTAAGATTGAAGCTGATGTTACAGCAATGAAGCTTTTTAAATAATCTTCCATGCCTGCATGCTGCCAGATCCTTTGATACAAACCCAACGAAAAGAAAGTAACTAATTTTAACGGAATTATAAATAAAAACGTTTTGTTGAATAAAGCTTTGTAACTTGCGGGAACAACGAAATCAAATTTAAGCGCTATTGATAGCGAAAGCGCTGCGAAAATACACATTGTATCGAGTATAATAAGGTAATAGAATTCTTTTCTGCGGAGTAATTGCATAACGAAATAATTATCGGATTATTATTAGATTTTGTTAGTTTTATTTCAAGCCCAAAATAAACGGGATTGCTTAGTCACTTTATTCCCAGCAGGTGGCTTTGGCTCGTGATATAAGCGGAGCAAGCCCGTGGCTATAACCTCCCAAGAGTCGACAGTGAAAGAAATACTTGGATACAGTCATTGCGAGTGAAGCGAAGCAATCCCTTTTGGTTTAATATTTATTTAATATTTTTTCTTACCTTCTCTTTTTTCGCGTCTTCGAGTTAAAAAAGATTAAGAATTTTAACGAGGAGTGCGCAGAATTTCGCAGAGATAGGGGAAGATTTATGCGGGTGTAAAATATAAATATCAAAAGCAGGATTTAATATTTTTACTGTAGTTTGATTTTAAATATTCGTTGTGGTTGGAGATAATGGCTTAACTTATTATTAAACTGACGGAGAAAATTGGAAACAGGGAGCTAATGCAGGAAGCAGTATTTTATACGGTGTAACGTGTTATCGCTATGACCCCGGGTATATTTTGCCGTAAATCTGAAGGTTGGTTTTGTATCATTGAGGCACGGCATTTGCCAATAGTGGTTTTAAGCCTGTAGGATTATAATTAAATCCAAATCTAAGAAATCAAACTTAAACTTTCCTGATTAAGCAGTAGTTTATTATTTAGATTTAAAATATTTCTAATCCTCTGCAAATCCTCCCTGTTTAACGTGTTAAACAGGAAAATTCTACTTAAAGCTTTAATTCTTGTTCTAACCTAAAGTTTACTTGATTTTATTTCAATTAAACCGTTACAATTAGTGTTGTAATCATTAATTATTGGATAAGGAGCTAACGTGAAAAAAATAACCTTTATATTAAGTCTCATCATATTAATTTCTGCCGTACAAATTATTTCAAGCCAGACAAACAGTTATAAGTATAGATACAGAGGAACACCGTATAACTACGGTATAAAACGGAATACAAATACACCTAAATATACCGGAACCGCCAGAGACTATGCCAGAAGACGCACATACGGAACAGGGTATGGTAAAAAGCAATATTCCGGCGCATCAAGAAGGCAGAATATGAAATATTATAATAAATACCGTAAAAACAAATACCGGAGAAAATATTATAGAAGAAAAAACTATTCTTCATACAGAAAACCCGTAAGAACGTATTCTTCTTATAAGAATTATATCGTTTTAACCGCGAAAACGAGTAACATTGGCCTGCAAAATCAGTTGAACACTATGGCTAAAAGAGGGTATCGTTTGGTAGCTACAATGAGAAATAAACTTATCTTTGAAAAATAAATTAGTTTGCATTTGTTACTTAATAATGTATAATGCTAAACTTGGAGTTTTTGTATGAAACGTTTTGTATTGATATTTATTAATTTATTATTAATGTGTTCGTTTGTTTCCTCATCTAATGTAAAAATAACGCGTTATCCTAACGGAAAAATTAAATCCAAAGTTTATATAAACAACGGTTTAAAACAGGGCTGGCTTTTTAAATTCAACGAAAACGGCAAAATGATATATAAAGGATTTTACCGCCTGGGCAAAAAGCACTTCTGGCATTTTCACTTTGCTCAAAACGGCCGTGTTATTAAAAAGCAATTTTTTAAAAACGGCACAGCAGCGGGCCCGGTTTATTTATTTTATAAATCAGGAAGAAAAAAAGAGATTTATTATATAAGAGGCGGGAAAAAACACGGTTATCATATGCGGTTTTATAAATCAGGCAGGCTTAAAAGAAAGACGTATTTTAAACTCGGTGTCCGTGATTATATTGATATAGGTTATGATGAACAGGGCAGGGTTAATTTAGAGGTAAAGTATAAGAACGGAAAAGGAAAAGGATGGGAATATAAATTTTATCCAAATGGGGTGGTTAAAGAGAAAAAGCAGATTATAAACGGAAAATATTTAGGCTGGCATGTTTGGTATAGGCCTAACGGGATAATAAAAGCCAAGCAATATAATGACAGTGTAAGTAGTAATTCCGGGCAAGGCGGGAG
This sequence comes from uncultured Spirochaetia bacterium, assembly GCA_937960625.1. GTDB lineage: Bacteria > Spirochaetota > CALGPD01 > CALGPD01 > CALGPD01 > CALGPD01. The sequence goes on from CALGPD010000268.1 coordinate 21,021, forward strand.
TATTAGAAACAACGGCAGTGCTCTTGATTCAGGTGAAGGCCATAATGGCAGCGGTTCTAGCAGAGGGAATCAAAACAGCGGCGGCGGCGGCCTTGATGGTGGTGGTTCGGGGCTTACGCAGAAAGATTATTACCGTAAAGACGGATACCCTGTTGATTTAACTAATTATACAACACGATATTGGAATGATTCAATGTATAAGAAATATACTTATAAAACGTTTTTCAGTTATCCGCCGGTAAAAATGCGTATTGATTTTAAAAACGTTGATTACGGTTTGTTAGCTGCGACGCTTTTTTACGTTACCAACCGTGTAAAGGTTAAGCATGGGGCTAAACCTCTTAAATACTCCCGGACACTTAGAATGGCTGGATTTATGCATTGCCGGGATATGTCAAAGAACGGATTTTATAAACATGAGTCTCCTTTGCCTGGTAAATATGAACCCTGGCATAGAGCAAGGATTTTCGGCAGGTTAATAGGTTTGTGCAGCGAGAATTTAACCAAACAAATGATTAAATACTATTCTTACAGAACGATTGCAGAATGGCTGGTATTGCGTTGGATGCGCTCAAAAGGGCATAGAGAAAATATCATATCCACGAAATGGCACAGGGTTATGGGTGTGGCAATATATTTTGATAATTACTTTGTTTATGGATGCCAAATGTTCGCTCTAGGTGTAAAGGGTGAGTGAGATCTTGTTATAAAAAATTGACTTGATTAAAAAGATTAATAAAACCTTAATAATATTAAGGACTAAAAGATCCTGTCGTAGCAATTGCTTTAGGGTGTTGTAGCGTTGTTATTTATTGGCTTAAACTTTCGTTTTTGAAAACTCATCCAGCAATCTTTTTACAGCTTCAGTTTTATTTCCAAAACTCGTTTTTTCAGCAATTTTTTCAAGTATTTCATTATATTCAGAAGTTAATTTTATTCCCACACTATGATATTTTTTACCAAATTGACGATATAAGACATCTTGAATTATTTCTGTATAATGTTTTCCTGTTTTTTTAGCAACTTTACTAATTTTAATATAAGTATCTAAATCAATATCAACTGCAATTTTATATTTATCCGGGTTACTCTCCGGCAATTTTGGAAATTTTTCATCTTCGAAAACCGCATTAAACATTTCTTCTAATTCCTGCAAAGCTTCCTGTTTAGTATCTCCTACAGCAGTAAAAGTAGGGGAAATGTCAGGCAGAGATGCAAGCCATTCACTGTTTTTGTTTTCTAGAACAATTGTATAATTATTCATTTTTTATTCCTCAACTTGTTTAATTAATTTTGCAATTCTTTGCAAATAAAAACCTTTTACTTTTTGTCCGTTTTTTATTGCAAAATTTAAAGATAAACCTTGTTCAGCTAAACGCATGTCTTTAACAATTATATGGCTTCCTTTTTGTCTGTAACTTTCAAAATAATATTCGATAATCCCTAGAACAGTTTCAAGTTTTTCTTCTGTCGGTGTATTGTTGAGCCATTTGAATATTGTTTTTTCCCGTTTGCTCATATAATAATTATAGTATATCTATTCTATTTTTGTTAAGAAAAATTCTAAATTAAATAGAAAATTATTTTGATTTAATAAATTTTAGTGAATATATATGTTTCTTTTGAGATCTTTTCAAGGCTGAAATTAATTTTATATCCGAGTTTATAAAGATATCCGGCAAGAGATTTAAGTGTAATGTTTTCAGTATTTTCGATTTCTGAAATACGTTGTTTAGATACATGAATTTTCCGGGCAAGTTTTTTTTTATAATCTTTTTTACTTTTTTCAATAAAAATATTGGTTATTATAATCTAATTATGGTAAGCAAAGAAAAAAATTACTCTGTATCTTGAATATTATAGGCGTCACAGTCCTTGTGTATTTTTAAGTTCATAAACTGAATGCCAATTTTTACCTACTTTTTCAAGAGCTTTTATTTTAGAGTAAAATAATCATTTTGTTTTCTGAGTAATTTACTTGCTATTTAATATTTTCAGCACCCTCCTATGTAATTTTATTTTAAAAATCATATATATGATATACAAGTTGAAGCTTGTATTGTCAAGAAGCAGGATAAATAAGAAAATTTTCCTTATTTAATTTTCTTATACGTTAACTTGTACCGCCATGCGCCTGTGGATAAATAACCTTTAATAACGTTTTGATTAATGATTCTTAGCTTAAACC